>NZ_OSDX01000076.1:0-20309 GCF_900382755.1 Vibrio sp. Evd11 | reverse complement strand
CACCTAGCATGATCCTCATTTTGGCTAAAATCAAGCACCTTCAATGATCACGGGTATAACTGGATAGAGTTAATGGTGACTTAGGCAGGATTATCCATTAATAGAAAGGTGGCGTTAACTACTCTCCCACACTTAGCCTGTTCGATTAGGTAATTGCGGAGCGTAGGCAATGATCATTCTCTGCGCTTGGTGCTCGTTGACTAAGATGCGGTTGATCAGTTTTTGTAGTTGCTCGATGTCGGGCAGTTGTTGGTTCTTTGTTTGTGTCTCTAGAGTCAGGGCTTGATTAGATAAGATACTGAGCCCTAGGTTGAGTGCCATCCCTTTAATCGAGTGTAGAGTTTGGCTCAACAGAGCTAGATCTTTGGTCACATAGAGCTTGATAAGTTGGTCGATGGATTGTTCAAACTCTACGGTTGTTGATTCTAAGAGTATGATTAAACGGTCGTGACTCTCCTTGAACGACTGAATGACATCAGAATGGCTTATCTCTTCTTCTGTCAGTCGAAGCTTTTCAATGGGTTCTCGGTGTAGCTCTATGACGTTACTTGTTTGGCAAGCCGTTTGGTCGCTTTTGGGGTGTTGAGGTAAGCGTGTTGAAAACTGTTGCAACGCATCGAAGAAGCTCTCTTGTTGCAAGGGCTTGGTTAAAATATGGTCTGCACCCGCTTCAATGAAACTGTCATGCGCTTCACGGAAAACATCGGCAGTGTAAGCAAAGATCAGAGTCTCTAAGCCAAGCTGTTGCCTGATATATTGAGTTGCCTCCACGCCATTCATTTCGGGCATGTGGTTATCCATCAAAATCAGATCATATTCAGCGGTTTTTAGGTATTCGGTGGCGATTCTTCCATTTTCAGCCAGCTCGACATTGTATCCAAGGTTTTCACAGAATCCTTTGGCAACAATGGCGTTAATGCGGTTGTCTTCGACAAGTAGAACATTCAGTGGGTTCTTGGAAGGTTCTGTTGTGCTGATTAAGTTCGGTGCAGTGTGTGCTGCTTGGCTTTCCTGCAACTTGATAGGTAATGACACTTGGAATTTAGTGCCAAGCCCTACAGCACTGTTCAAGGTGATTTGACCGTCCATCAACTCCACCAAGTTCTTTACGATAGCGAGCCCGAGCCCTGTACCGCCAAACTTCCTCGTCGTCGATGTGTCTGCCTGTTCAAAAGAATTAAAGACGTGTTGGTGCTTATCTTTCGGAATGCCGATCCCGGTATCGGTAACAGTCAGAAGCAGTCGGCTTTCTTGTTTGTTGAGTGCCGATTGAATCAGAACGTGCCCATCGTTGGTGAACTTGGTCGCGTTTCCACCCAGATTGAACAAGATTTGACGAAGTCTCGCGCAATCACCAATGAGCTCTATATTTTCAGGGATTTCGTTTTCGACGATCAAACGGATACTTTTTTCATCGGCCAAAGGTTTGATTGCACCGCTGACGGGATGAATGACTTGATTAAAATTGAACGGAGCGATTTCTAGTTCGAGCTTATTCTCTTCGACTTTAGAGAAGTCGAGAATGTCATTGAGTATGGTCATGAGATGCTGACCAGAATCAAGGATGATATCGATGTTCTCTTTGGTCGATGGCTCTTTAGTTTGCGCTGCGATGATTTGAGATATGCCCAGCACGCCATTCATCGGCGTGCGTATTTCGTGGCTCATGGTTGAAAGAAATTCGCTTTTAGCTTTGGCTGCCGCTTCGGCTTTTTTACGTTCAGCGATCAGCGCTTGATTCGACGCTTGCATCTGATTGTCACTTTTAACCAGATTGGTCGCCATCTTATGGAAACTCTGGGTTAGCTGAGCAACTTCATCCGTCCCCGTTTGGATAGGGCTCTGGTTAAGCGTCGAGGCGACTTGTTTTAAATGTCCTGCCGCTACCTGATTCGCAGCGTTAAGAAGTAGGTGAATACGTTTTTTAATGCGATTTGATGACCATACGGCTACGATCAGTGAAATAAACGTTGAAAAAAGTGTCCCTAGAATCAGCACATAAGTGGTTTGATTGGCGGATTTGTCCGATTTTTCAACTCGAACCTGAATGAGTGTCTGTTCAATTTCTATGAATTCGGCTATCTCGCTACGAATCTCATCAATGATTTTCTTTCCGGTTTGTTTCTGCGTCAGCTCTATAACATTCTGCATTGTGGTGTTGCTATTACCAACGAGGCTGCGTTGAGTGATTTCTTTTTCTCCGGCTTCTGTTAACCACGCTTCGTGAAGAGCATCGATGCGATTGAGTCGTTCAACTTGGCTCGGGTTATCACTGATTTGACTGCTCAGTGTATTCACTTTCTGATTCCAAACATCAAGCGCAAGGTGGTAAGGCTCCAAAAATACAGGATCACCAGTAATCAGGTATCCACGTTGGCCTGTTTCCATATCAATCGCTAGGTTAAGAAGCTCTTGAGCTCGTGCAATGGCTTTGTGCGTATGAACTACCCAGTGGTTATCTTCGACCATTGATTGGGTGTTTTGATGGACAGAGAACGAAACTAGAACCATTAGCGCAATAGGGGTGAAAAAACTGACTAATAGCTTTCGTTGTAGGGATATATCATCAAACCAACTCGCAAACATAGAGACACGTATTCCACACACTAAGGGCCTATTGTTATTGTAGGTTAGATTGTTAGGTGTACAAATGCATAGAGTGCGGTTGGGTAAGGTAGATAACTAAAAGTAGAGCTAGGGCACTAAAAACAGTGCTCTAGCTCTATTTGCTTGAGGAGTAGGGCAAACATCAGGAGTAACTAAGGGAGTCGACTCGATTTAGGGTTGCTCTAATACTGTTTTAGACGGTGATGACTCTTGATGTTGGCTAGAATCTACATATTGCTGCCTAAGCAAGCTTATCGTCAGGTTGATCGGCATTGGCTTATAAAAATAGAAGCCTTGGATATAGTCAACGCCCAGTTTAGACAAGATGTTCACTTGGGATTCGTACTCAACCCCTTCAACGATTACCTGCATGCCTAGAGTGCGTGACAACTGAAGCATTGATTCGAGTAAAGGGATACCAAGGCTCGATTCGTCCGAAATGTTTTTCACAAACACGCGATCGATTTTGAGAATACTGAACGGAAACTGTCTCACAAAATCTAAACCTGCGTAGCCAGTACCAAAGTCATCAATCGCGACTCTCACGCCTAAATCTGCAAGCTTAGTTAAGTTGTTTTTGATTTTGACCATATCCGCATCAGAGCACTCGCCATCTTCTGTCACTTCAAAAACGACTTGCCTAAGAATGTCCGGATTCTTCTTATAGATACTAATGACTTTGTTGGCGAAGTTACTGTTGGAGACAACGTTTCGGCTGATATTGACGCTAATGTATTTTGACTCAAACAACTCACGATGATTTTTCAATGTGTCTAACACTTCACGCAACACAAAGTAGGTTAGGTCTTCAATCAACCCTAAGCTTTCTGCCAGAGGAATGAAGATAGCAGGGGATACATTGCCTTCAATTGGGTCGTTCCACCTGAGCAACGATTCACAGCCTACGATTTCTGTTGTGTTTCGGTTTACGATAGGTTGCATGTGAACATGTAGGTGTTTGTTTTTGAGTGCGCTAGACAGCGAGTACTCTAAGCTGCGTTGGCTCTGTTTTTTATGTTTGATGGAAAGGAGAATAATGGTCGTAATCCCTGCCATTAAAAAGCCAAACCACAAATAGCTCAACATGAAGTTCCAATAATACTGATACCCAATGTATGACGTGATGGTGAGTGGGTAGATGTTCGATTGTATCCGTACTTTGGCGATGGACGGATCGATATCAGATGGGTGGATATCTCTCTTGATCACCTCAACTTTGGCCTGAATGCCATGGTTGTTAAGGTTCGTCTCTACAGTGTCATAGATGAAGTGTGGCGGAATCATCAGGCTCACTCCTGCATCGTCCTTATTCGAGAACATAAGCATGATGGATTGCACTTGAGTGATCGCTGAATTTGAATACGATAAGGTTGTTAAGTTAGGGTCGTCATTGAGTCTTTGTCTGATGGTGCTGTAGAGGCGAAACGAGACTTCGCCATCGGTAGTCGAGCAGTAAAAACGGTCGTCTTTATTGAATACCGCGGCTTCTTTTACCCAATCGGCATCAAATACAGTTTGGCGAAGCTGTCTAACCATCGAGTCGCAAGTATGGCTCGGTGTGATGCCTGATAAAAAAAGGTCGAACCTTGATTGGATGCTCTCAAGCCTTGTTTCGACAAGCCTCGATGTGTCTTCGGTTAAATTTTGGTAGTGAGACGGTGTAAAAGGGATAAGCAATGCCATAGAAAAAAAGAAAGAAATGGCAAAGTAGAACGAAGTCTTGGCAAAATGTTGGTACTTGATATCCATAGTTGGAGAAGCGTTACCGATTGGGTGAGCATTCAAGTTAATTTATAAATTTAACGATAGCGATGCAAGGCAATGCATAAATAGTGTGAATGTGCGCACGTGTTATTTATTGAAATAGAGTGTTTTAAGATTTTTTGAGCAAAATCTGAACCTTAAATGAAGATCTTGGGTTTTCGTAGATGTACAGGCAGGGGTTCGGTGTAGCGAAAACATCGTGCAATGCTCACTGTACAACGCAATGAAGACAATATCTCCATTGCGCTATTTAGTCGCCAAATAACTTAAGTTTAATTAGTAGTGGCCAGGAAAGGTTGCATCAAACATTGGAAAAAGTACTTGTAGTTCTTCTCCAGTTACGTAACCGCGTTGAGTCGCGAAAACAATATCATCTTCACGATATACGGCCATTGCTTGAGACATTTGTGCGTTTTCTAACCATGATGTTTTGATGTCACTACAGAAATTGTTTGTGCATTCACGTGGGTCTTGTGTTGACCATTCATCGAACCCCGTTTTCCATCCCTTGAGAGTTGAACTTGAGCTTTGTGTTTCATCTGATACTGCATAGTGGAAAGATGATTCAACATGCTCTATTTGAACGTTACTGTGCTTAATCAAGTCACTGTAGAACGTATATTTTGGCCAGAAATCAGTTCTGTTTTCAGTGAGAGTAAAGGTCACTCTCATACTGCCTTCAGATAGTTGGGTTTCACGATCGATCGTAAATATTAGCCTATCTTGTACACCGCCTAAGTTGCATTCCCATAGTTGACAGGCTTGATACATTTCGTCGTAGGTTGTTCCCCAACGTTGTGCTGCCTCTAAAATTAGTTTGTCTTTTAAGTCAACGTCGCCGTCTGGGTTTGTTTGGTCATTGCCATTCCCATTCCCTTCATCGCCTTCGCCTGGTGGGAAGGTAGGCAAACCTGGGTTACCTGGTGAAGTCTCGCCACCAGTGACGGTGTTGTCAGAGCTATTACATCCGGCTAGCAACAAAACTATTATGGTCGTAAATAAGGTGTTTTTATTCATGATAATGTCTTTTATTCTCTTTATCCTTAACTACTAAACAACCGCCAACGAATAGCGATAGCCCGTCATAGGTGTCCTTTGACAAGAGAATATTATTAATACTTACAGTGAATGGCTAAGTAGTAGATTTTATTCGAGTAATAAGTCCTGCTTATTAGATTGTATGAGAGACTGATTACTGATTACTGATTACTGATTACTGATTACTGATTTGGTTTTCGCTTTGATAACTTTAAGACTGCAATTCTGATCATCAACCTTAATCAAGCCAAGATCATGTTGTGGTTTTAGTTTATTCTCGGTATCGAGTAACCTTTGCCACAAATAAGGATTTAACTTTGGATAATGTCAGCGTCACCCTTGTTCAGCTTGAAGTTGAATACAAAAACAAACAAAAGAACCTCTCGCGAGTCTCTGAGCTTTTAGAAGCCGAGACGGCAGTGGGTGATATCACGTTGCTGCCTGAACTGTTCTCTACTGGATATATCTTTAACGATGCCGCAGAAATTCATGAACTGTGTGAAGACTTCAATAACAGCCCGAGCATTGATTCGTTAACTCTGCTTGCCGCGAAGCATCAGACGCTAATCGTTGCGGGTGTCGCTGAGAAAGATGATGGCCAGTATTACAATAGTGTTGTGGTGGTTGATGGTTCAGGTTTGCTTCATAAATACAGAAAAGTCAGTCAAACGAAATTCGACAAAGAGTACTTTTCGAGAGGAAGTGAACTTCTTACTTTTGAATACAAAGGCTTGAAGTTCGGTGTCGCGATTTGCTTTGATATTTGGTTTCCAGAGATCATGCGAGCGTATCAGTCGGTAGACGTTATTCTCCATCCAGCGAATTTTGGTGGTCATCATAGCTTTGCCATTGCACAAGCAAGAGCGTTAGAAGAAGGGTGCCATATCGTAACGTGTAATCGCGTTGGACAAGATGTGGTTGATGCCTTTACCGCAACATATTGTGGTGGCAGCAGAACTTATTCACCGAAGGGAGACTTAATGCTTCAACTCAGTGAGCATCAGTCTGTTGAAACGATCAATATTCAAGACTTGTCTATTGCGCCTCAATACAATGGTGTTGATGTGTTAGACGAAATACAGCAGATAGCGTCTGCGCTGAATCGTTAACAAGACAAGTGAAACGCAATAGAGTCGAAAAGGGCAAGGTTAGATAACCTTGCCCTTTGTTATTTTGGTTGTTTCTGCTGTCTGTTAGCTGGCAGTGTTGTTCGGCTCTGTTGTTTAGAACAGTTACTTAGATTTGTAAGAAGGCGCTTTAAATGGCTTTTACGCTGCTTCGTTCAACTAGCGTTGGCTCTAACTCAACAACCTGGGGATACGCATCAGGGGTTTTGAGTCGGTTCAATAGAGTATCTACTGCCGCTTTACCTAAACGGTGTTTTGGCTGGTGGATAGTGCTCAAAGCTGGGGTCATGTACTTCGACAAGTGAATGTCATCGTAGCCAATGATCGAAAGATCGTTTGGGATCGATGTGCCATCTTGAGCCGCGGCGTGAATCACACCCATTGCCATCATGTCATTGCTAACAAACAGTGCCGATGGCATTTCACCACGCGCTTTTAAAGTTTGGTAAGAGTCAAAACCGCCATCGCATTCGAAGTTTGATTCAACAATCCATTTAGGGTTGATCTCTAGACTCGCTTCTTCCATCGCTTGCTTGAAGCCTTGATAACGAGAAGAGGCTTGATTGCGGTGACGTGGGCCGGTGATGCAACCAATTTGAGCGTGACCGTTATCGATCAAGTGCTTGGTTGCCATGTAGCCACCTTGATGCGAGTTATCTTGGATCTTATCACTCGCGAACAGCATTGGGCCCCAGTCCATCACAACGATAGGTAATTCTGGGTAGCGTTCAAACACATCAATGTGCTCGCCCTCAAGGGTTGAACACATCAGCATTAGGCCATCGACACGCTTCTGCAGCAAGGTATCGATAGATGATTTCATGCGTTCGCTGTCGCCTTCTGTATTACACAAGATAAGGTTGTAGCCTTTCTCATAACAACGACGCTCAACACCTTTTACTACTTCACCAAAGAATGGGTTAGTAGAGGTAGTTACCAGCATACCTAAGGTTTTGGTTTGCTTCATTTTCAAACTACGAGCCAATGCAGAGGGAGCGTAGTTGAGTTCTTTAGCCGCACTGTTAACACGCTCAGCAATCTCTTCACTGACAAAACGTGACTTGTTGATCACATGGCTGACGGTTGAAGTTGAAACCTTTGCTAGCCGAGCGACGTCTTTCATTGTTGCCATAAAAAATCCTTGTGGGAGTAACTTGCCACGTTGCGCGATATTCTGCCCGAAAACAGGGGCTTATACTTGTTATTTGTTGTTACCGAAATTGAAGGCTAACATCCGTAACTACGGTTTAGCTCAGGAGTTAAGCCTTCAAATAGGTGTCAAGCTAAGCAGATAATTGCTCTGATAAAAACGCATCCGTTTCAGCTCTGCTTGGGATTGACGTCTGAGCGCCAAAGCGAGTCACTGAAATAGCAGCCGCGGCATGAGCAAACTTAATCGCGCGCTCAAGTGGCATGTCTTCAAGTAAGCCTGTCACCAATGCGCCGTTGAAGGTATCACCCGCAGCGGTTGTGTCTGTCGCTTCAACGCGGAAACCTGCAATGAGCTCACCCTTGTCGTTTTTACTTACCCAAACGCCTTTCGCGCCAAGTGTGATCATCACAGTCTCGATGCCTTTCCCGTGCAAAGCCAAAGCTGCCTGATGAGCGGATGCGCTGTCAATCACGGTAATGCCTGTTAGTACTTCAGCTTCGGTTTCGTTAGGTGTGATCACATCAACACAAGCAAGCAATGAATCCGATAATGGACGAGCAGGAGCCGGGTTAAGAATAACTTGAATGCCGCTTTCCTTCGCTACTTTTGCCGCGTATTCAATGCCTTCAATTGGCGTTTCAAGTTGAGTCAGAAGGTATTTAGCGCCGCGAATCTTCTCTAGATGCGGTTCGATTTGATCGCAAGTCAGCTTGTTGTTGGCTTCAGCAGAAAGGCAAATACTGTTTTCACCTGTTGCTGATACTTGGATCATCGCGATGCCCGTTGGTGTGTTGTCTGCAACGATAACACCGTCGATGTTGATGCCATCTTTAGCAAAATCTTGACGAATATTGATGCCGAATGGGTCGTCACCGACACAGGCGATAAAGCCGATATCTGCGTTTAATCGCGCTGCAGCTACCGCTTGGTTTGCGCCTTTTCCGCCAGGGATGACCTGATAGTTACCGCCAATCAAGGTTTCACCCGGACGAGGGAAAGAAGGAACTTGCAGTACGTGGTCAGCGTTAACGCTACCTAAAACAATCAGTTGAGTCATGATACGAGCCTTATGATATATCGTATTTGAAAATGCATGGGTCTTTCTCATTGCGTTGATTGCTCGCTTTGTTAGCAGCTTATGAGAAACAGCGATGCACTGTCGGAGTTTTGCTTTTTGTCTTGAGTCAGTGAGCCAATGAACCAATGAGCTAGTGAGTTAAGAAAGCAGGGGATAGGGGACCCCTGCTTAATTAGATCAAGAGTTAAGCTCTAAGTTAGTTGGTAATAGATAAGTTACTTAGCGATGATTTTTAGAGCTACTGGTACGTACTCGTCTACTGTCTCGCCTTTCAGTACTTTGTCCGCTATTTCAATACCTAAAGAACCGATTAGGTCAGGCTGCTGTGCAACCGTTGCGCCTAGTAGGCCGCGGTTAACAGCAGCGATACCGTCTTCAGTGCCATCAAAGCCAACGATCATCACTTCTTTACCTGAAGCTTGAACGGCGCGAAGTGCACCTAGAGCCATTTCATCGTTTTGAGCGAATACCGCTTGTACATCTGGATTAGCTGCAAGCAAGTTTTCCATTACGTTCAGACCTTTAGTACGGTCGAAATCAGCAGGTTGGCTTGCTAGAAGCTCAAGGTCGCTGCCGTTTACTGCGTTCATAAAGCCTTCACCTCGTTCACGAGCTGCAGAAGTACCAGCAATACCTTCGAGTTGGATAACTTTCGCTTTTTCGCCCACTTTTTCCATGATGTAGTGACCTGCCATTTCACCACCGATTACGTTATCAGAAGCAATGTGGCTCACTACGTCACCACGGCTTGCACCACGGTCTAGCGTTAATACTGGGATGTTTGAACGATTAGCAATGCGAATCGCGTTAGACACAGCGTCTGAATCCGTTGGGTTAATCAGAATAGCTTTAACACCACGAATGGTTAGATCTTCAATGTTCGAAAGCTCTTTGCTTGGGTCGTTTTGAGAATCAAGAACGATAAGCTTGTAGCCTAGCTCTTCAGCTTTCGCTTCTGCGCCATCTTTCATGGTTACGAAGAATGGGTTGTTCAATGTAGACAGAACGATTGCCATTGTATCTTGCGCCTGTGCAGACACAGATACCGTTGTAGAAAGAAGAGCAGCAGAAATAAGAGTCGCTAATTTTTTCATGGTGTAAGTCCTTTATGTGGGGTGAGCTAGGTTGGATAATCCTAGCTCGTTGTTACGTTATTTATTGGTTTAATTGTTACATTACGTCTTGTTTTTAATAGGTGTTGCGTTTAATGAATAAATCAATTTGTATTACTTGTTTTTGTTGTCGACCAATACCGCCAGAAGAATAACCACTGCTTTTGCAATCATCTGGTAGTAAGAAGAAACGTCTAATAAATTCAGGGCGTTATTTAGGAAGCCGATAATCAGTGCACCAATCAGTGTGCCTATGATGCGACCACGGCCGCCGGCTAAGCTTGTACCGCCCAGTACTACTGCGGCGATGGCGTCTAGCTCGTAGCCCATACCTGCGGTGGGTTGAGCGGATGACAAGCGAGATGCCACGATGATGCCTGCCACTGCAGCTAGCAGGCCACAGATTGCGTAAACGCCGATTTTCACTTTGTCTACATCAATACCTGATAGGCGAGTTGCTGATTCGTTGCCACCGAGTGCGTAAACGTAACGACCAAAGCGTGTGTGGTTAAGTAGGTACCATACCGCTGCAAATACGACGACCATGATCCATACTGGAACTGGGATGCCCATTGCGTAGCCTGTACCGAACCAAGCGAATGCGTCTGCTGTGTCAGTGAAGCCTGTTGAGATAGGGCGACCGTCGGTGTAAACCATGGTTACGCCGCGAAGTAGTGTCATGGTTACAAGCGTTGCGATGAAGGCTTGAACTTTACCCTTAGCGATAATCACACCGCTAATAGCACCTAATGCTGCACCAGCTACTAGAGCGGTTGGTACTGCGATCATGACAGGGATTTCCATGCCAATCATGCTGGCTGCGAATGCACCACAAAGCGCAAGTACAGAGCCGACACTCAAGTCGATACCCGCGGTTAAAATAACCAGTGTCATACCTACTGCGATAATCGCGTTAACCGAAGTTTGACGCAGGATATTCAGAATGTTGTCGACAGTAAAAAAGTTTGGGTTTAAGAAAGAAACGACAACAATCAGGAAGATCAAAGCAATCAATGACTTTTGATCAATCAGCCATTCTTTGCTGATTAACGGTTTTTTCTTTGGCGCTTCAGTTTCAGTTGTTTTGCTCATGGTTTTAGTACTCATGCTGCGTCCTCGTTGATCTTTTTACCGACCGCACACGCCAGTAATAATTCTTGGTTTGCTTCTTTAGAATCAAATTCACCGCTTACACGGCCTTCATGCATCACCATGATGCGGTCACTCATTCCTAACACTTCTGGCATTTCAGATGAGACCAAAATAATGCTCATGCCATCGGCTTTAAACTTATTAATGAGTTGGTATATTTCTTTCTTAGCACCGACATCGACACCACGCGTTGGCTCATCGAGAATCAATACTTTTGGTCTTGTCATCAATCCTTTAGCGATAGCCACTTTTTGTTGGTTACCACCAGAAAGGTTGCCAATGATTTGCTCGCGAGTCGGGGTCTTGATGTTGAATAACTTGATGAAGTCATCAACCGCCATTACTTCATCTTTATGTTGGATTTGACCGCTCTTTGTCAGTAGATCAAGAGAACATAACGACATGTTTTCTTTAACAGAAAGCCCTAGAACTAAGCCATCGCCTTTACGGTCTTCAGAGATGTAAGCAATGCCATTCGCCAAGCCATCTTTTGGACTTACCGGGTTAATGGTTTTGTTTTCTAGGTTGATGACGCCGCGTTCACTAGGAAGGGCACCGTAAATCACTTTCATTAGTTCGGTACGACCTGCGCCCATAAGACCAGATACACCCAGGATTTCGCCACGCTTTAGAGTAAAGCTCACGTCATGAACACCAGAACCCGTCAGGCCAATCACTTCAAGACAGGTTTCACCGTGGCTCTGCCCGATACGTGGGTATTGTTCGTCTAGCTTACGGCCAACCATCATTTCGATTAAGCCATCTTCGTCGGTGTCTTTTACTTCACACTGACCAATGAACTTACCGTCACGCAGCACGGTGATGTCATCGCAAATCTCAAAGATCTCTTTCAAGCGGTGAGAGATGTAAACAATGCCGCAACCTTCAGAACGTAGCTCGTTGATCACTTTAAACAGCGACTCGGTTTCGGTATCGGTAAGCGCATCAGTTGGTTCATCCATGATGATGACCTTAGATTCAAACGATAGGGCTTTTGCGATCTCTACCATTTGTTGCTCACCAAGGCTCAACTGGCCTAAAGGTGTTTTCGAGCTGTGTTTCACGTTAAGGCGTTTAAGTAGCTTGTCGGCTTCTTGGTACATCTCGTTCCACAAGATGCGACCCATGGTGCCCGTGATTTCACGACCTAAGAAGATGTTCTCGGCGATGGTTAACTCAGGAATTAGGTTCAGTTCTTGGTGAATGATACTAATGCCTGCTTGTTGAGAGTCACGCGGTCCTTTAAATGCAGCCGGTTTTCCTTGGTAAGCGATAGTGCCGCTGTCCAAGTGGTAGATACCCGTAAGCACTTTCATAAGCGTTGATTTACCTGCACCGTTTTCACCCATTAACGCCATTACGCGTCCTGGATAAACGTTGAGGCTTGCCTTATCCAGTGCTTTAACACCAGGGAAGGCTTTCTCAATTGAGCTAAGTTCTAAAATGGCTTGAGTCATGTCGGTTCCTTTACTCGGGGCCAGTTGTATTTGATTGTTCTGTATAAGTATTGCTTGGTTCAGTGATGACACTGAGCTGTCGTTGGGCTTAGGTTCAAACGCTGAGCTTGAGCTAAAACGTTACGCCAGCTTGGAAAATAACATTTGCGTATGGCGTGCATTCACCAGTGCGAATAACCGCGCGGCTGTCATGCGTTCGCTCTTTGAATTCTTCATGAGTGATGTAAGTAATCGAAAGCGATTTGCCGCAACGCGCTTCTTCTGTCTTAACTAAATCAATCAGTGCAGCGTGATGGTCTGGGCTTACTTTCGCAAACTCTTCTGCAATCACAACGCCTTCAATCTGAGATTCATCCAGCATGGTTTTTACTGTTTGCTGAAAGCTCGGAACACCATGAGTTAAGGCAAGATCAATACGAGTTACGTGATCTGGAATCGGCAAGCCCGCGTCACAAATCGTGATTTCATCTGTGTGGCCAAGAGTCGCCACTAAGTAAGAGAGTTCAGAATTAATTAGAGTACTTTTTTTCATATCACGACCTATCGAAAAATAACGTTTAATGGGTTGAGAACAACTCAAGAAAAACCATCGAAACGTTTCGATAGTGATAATAGTGTCTGATTTATCATTTGCACTCTTCACTTTGCTAGAGTGTGATAACGATCATCGAAACGTTTCGATGGGGTGTTTTTTAGTGATCTTAATCAACGCCATTGATTGCATAAATACGTTCTCAATGGAGATATAAAGAGTGCGCTACGGCTTGTTGCCCATACAGTTTTGACACAATGTAATGTCGCTTAAATTTAATTAAGTAGGGTCAACCGACAAAATGTAGCCAAACTTGGTGATTGTGGTTATCTGAATGTCTGGTGTTCTTAAACGCGTAAAAACATTACGCAGATTATAGATGACGTTAGCAAGTATGTGAGGAGAAGTGAGTTCCCCTTCCCAGCACATATCAATAATATCTTCCCTAGAAACGGGATCCCCTAGATTTTCTGCCAGTAAACAGAGCACCGAAAGTAGGTGAGGGCGTAAAGTGATTTTATTCCCCTGTCCATTAGTAATCGTTCGAGAGTCAGTATCAATGATTAAGCCGTTGAGCTCTATTGTGTGGTTCATCGTGTTTCTATTCGTCTTATTCTGAATGGTTGAGATTGAGTTAAGTCGCAAGCTACTAAAGCGTGTGGATTATGCAAAATCACGCCACTCTTGAAAGTAAGCTTGCGTAAGTGCCAGGTGAAAAAACATAAAAACCGGATGATTTGAAAGGGGATGGATTGTTAGAGTCAATGCGGGGTGTTTTTTATTTCTTTTTTATTCAGCGGCTTGCTGTGTTTTAACGGATTCTGTTGGCTGGGATTATAAAGTGATTATATTTTTATTTATTTTTTTGTTTTATGTGAGCTTATCCTGCTTGCGAATTCGACGGGGTGTCGGATAACTCTAATAAGATTGAAAGGTCAAGACGCCCTAAGCTTCACGAATATGAGCGGTAACAGCAACGATGGCATGGTCAGTACTGAATTGGTCGTGTTCAAAGCTTGGATTGATGAGGTGATGGTCTAACACAGTGTAGCTAGAGATCTCCATCAAGCTTGATGAGTTCTGACAGTCAAATTCGTTCGACATTAAAATGTAATCCAGAACAGAACCAGATGCACCATAATAGTGGGTTGGTTTGCGTTGTTCGAGCAAATCTTGTTCATGCAATTGATGATAAATATCCCAGCTGTCTTTTAACCGGAAGTGCGAAAGCCAATGCTTGCTCGCTTCATCTCGATTTAATGAATAGCTCAACAGCCCTTTAAACTCGTCGTTGAATAGAGGCTTATTAAAGTCACCCATTAACACAACAGGCTGATCGGTTTGGTAGCGTTGATTGGTGATGTATTGATGCAGCATTTGAGCCTCTAGGCCACGTTGAACACTCGATAGCCAAGAGCCTAGTTGTTCTTGATGAAGCTTAACCAATGTGTCGCTTTGCGGCTTTTTATCTGCTGAATGGCTACAGGATTTTAGTTGTTCAGTTTTGGGTTCTGTCGGACGTTGTGATTTGAAATGCACAACATAACAGTCGGTCGAACCTAAATGGGGTAACGTAATCGTGGCATGAACAGGCGCTCGGTTGAATGAGAAATTGTCTCCAAGGTTGAACGCTGTCAGTAACTTCGAATCTGGCGTAACAGGCTGCACATTTTCAATTGGGTAGCGGGATGCGATACCAACGACAGGTGAGGTGTATAGGTAATCATCTTCAACGTGTGCGCTATCGACCACAGCAAAGTATGGATAACCTAGCTTGTTCATCAATTGCTCTAAAGACTTCGGGCTAAATATCTCTTGAAAGCCAATCACATCACAATCTAATGAACGAATCGCTTCAGCCATCCAATGTTGCTTCTTCTGCCATTCTTCGAAGCTGTAGATGTTCTCAAAATCATAATAAGCATTCGGTGGTTCGAGATAGTTCAGAAGGTTGAACGTTGCGAATGTTATGTGGTTTGGTTTGTTCAAAGTGTCATTCCATTTAGACCTAGGCAGCAAGGATACTCTAGTGAAAGTATAGTTTGTTGATTATTTAGAACCTAAATTTCACTTCAGAAGCGAATCAAAGCCATGGAGGCTAATGTCATTCCCGCTAGAGTAATCTCCGTGCCTCTGCCTTACCCCGTACTTTCCAACGCCACCAAGCTAATTAAAGGAATCAAAGCGATCAGCGCTAACTGCATTCAATAGTTTCGAGCGGTGACGAGTAATTTGTAAATAAACCGTCAGAGATGGAGTGCTGATGGTTTTATTAGTTATTACATGATGTTAGATTTGAACCTATACTTGTTTTAACGGCATGCATTCAAAGCCGGTTAATCAAGTTGAATATAGAATTCATAACATTTGAAGGGAGAGTCAAATGGGAACAGATTTCCGAAGCAAAGCCTCGCAGCGCACTCAATTTTTCAGGTCTAATTTGAAGTCATGTGCCGTCATACTGCCGCTAATTGCTCTATATCCCTCCGTTACACACGCCTCTGATACCGAATCAACTCCCGCTGTCACCGTTATTGAAACCACGCAACTGGTCGGTTTTGGTGAAGCAAAATATCCTGTCGACTTCACTCACTTCGATTACGTTAATCCTGATGCGCCAAAGCAGGGCAAAGTGACTTATGGCAGCATTGGTACCTACGATAGCTTTAATCGATTCGGCTCCCGCGGCGTTGCTGCCAGCTATACGGGTGAGATTTACGATACCTTGATGTTTTCTCCGAGCGACGAGATTGATGCGTATTATCCATTGATCGCCTCAAAGGTTCGCTACGCCAGTGATTTCACTTGGATGGATATTGACATCAATCCAGATGCTAAATTTCAAGACGGCAAACCAATCACGGCTCACGATGTTGCCTTCACTTTTGACAAGTTTTCGAAAGAAGGTGTGCCTCAATATCGTGTGTATTACAAAGAAATCGAGTCAGTAACGGCTGTCTCTGATTCGGTTGTTCGTATTGAGATGAACAAGCCAAACCGCGAGAAGCTGTTTAGCTTTGCGCAAAGCACTCGTGTACTACCGAAACATTTCTGGAAAGACAGAAAGCTGTCTGAACCTCTAAGTGAGCCACCAGTAGGCAGTGGTCCCTATAAGATCATTAGCTACAAATCTGGTCAAAGCGTTACATACGGTTTAGATGAAAATTACTGGGCTGCGGATCTACCCGTTAACGTTGGTCGCAATAACTTCAAGCAAGTGCAGTACGATTACTATCGCGATGACACCGTAATGCTGGAAGCCTTCAAAGCAGGGGAGTTCGATCTTCGAACCGAGAACTCGGCTAAGTTCTGGGCAAACTCTTACACGGGGGCGAACTTCGATAAAGGCTACATCATTAAAGAAGAGATCAACCATGAGAAGCCAGAAACGACTCAAGGTTTTGTTTTCAATATTCAATCTCCTGTGTTCTCAGATCCTAAAGTTCGAGAAGCGTTAACCTACGCGATGGACTTTGAGTGGATGAACAAGAACATGTTTTATGGTCAGTACAAACGTACTCGTAGTTACTTCCAAAACACCGACTATGAAGCGAAAGGCTTACCAAGCGCAGCTGAAATTGAATTGCTGTCTCAGTACAAAGACCAAATTCCACCGAGAGTGTTTACTGAAGAATTCCAGCCATCAGTAACCGATGGCAGCGGCCGTATTCGTAGCCAAATGCGTACTGCGTTCAAACTGCTGAAAGAAGCGGGCTGGGTATTGAAAGACAAAGTAATGACCAACGAAAAGACTGGCAAGCCGATGTCATTTGAGTTGCTGATTTACAGCCCAACCACAGAACGTATCGCAACACCTGTTCAAAAGAACCTGAAACGCATGGGTATCGAAATGAAGATCCGTACCATCGATACCACTCAGTACATCAAGCGCTTGCGTGATCGTGATTTCGACATGGTGTCGTCTTCATTTTCCGCAAACCCTTATCCTAGCCCGAACTTAATGATTGTTTGGAACTCTAACTACATTGATTCTACTTACAATACTGCAGGTGTGATGGATCCGGTGGTTGACGCGTTAACAGAAGAAATTGCGCGTAACCAACAACATCCTGAAAAGCTTCTTACACTAGGTCGTTCACTTGACCGTGTATTGCAGTGGAATTTCTACAACATCCCTCAATGGCACGTTGGTGAATATCGCGTTGCAATGTGGGACAAGTTTGAGCGTCCAGATGTATTACCTAAATACGATTTAGGTATCGATACATGGTGGATTTCAGAAGAGAAGGCGGCTTTGCTTCCTGAAAAACGTCGCTAGGAGTTAGTTAGCATGGCCGCGTATATATTTCGGCGTTTACTGTTGGTGATCCCTACGCTGTGGGCGATCATCACCATCAACTTTTTCATTATTCAGATCGCCCCAGGTGGTCCAGTAGAGCAAGCCGTTGCCCAATTAGAAGGGCACAACTCTGGTATCATGGAGCGCTTTTCTGGTGGTGGACAAGAAGTTGATTTAAGCGAAAGTGATCAAGCTTCTGTCAGTGGCTATAAAGGCTCTCGCGGACTTGATCCTGAAGTGGTTGAAGAGATCAAAAAGCAGTTTGGTTTTGATAAGCCGATTCATGTTCGCTACTTCGATATGTTGAAAAATTACGCGACCTTTAACTTTGGTGAAAGCCTGTTTAAGGGCGGTAACGTGATTGATCTCATCATCGAGAGGCTGCCCGTCTCCATTTCCTTAGGGCTCTGGAGTACGTTAATCATCTATGTGATTTCGATCCCTCTAGGCATCATGAAGGCGATACATCACGGTTCTCGTTTCGATATTTGGTCGAGCGCGGTCGTGATTGTCGGTTACGCGGTTCCGGGCTTTTTGTTTGCGATTATCCTGATTATTTTGTTCGCGAGTGGTAACTACTTCAGTTGGTTCCCATTGCGTGGGCTAGTGTCGAGTAACTTCGACCAGCTCAATTGGTATCAGCAAATCGGCGACTATTTCTGGCACTTAGCTTTGCCTATTTTTGCTATGGTCATCGGCGGCTTTGCCACATTGAGCATGCTGACCAAAAACTCCTTCCTTGATGAAATCAATAAGCAATATGTGGTGACCGCGAGAGCGAAGGGTTTGGATGAGAGCAGTATTCTCTATAAGCACGTTTTCCGTAACGCCATGCTGATCATTATCGCGGGTTTCCCTAGCGCATTTATTAGTATTTTCTTCACGGGTTCTATGTTGATTGAAGTGATGTTTTCACTCGAAGGCATCGGTCTGCTTGGCTTTGAATCGACCATTCAACGAGATTATCCCGTGGTGTTCAGCTCTCTCTATATCATGACCTTGCTTGGCTTGGTGCTGAGCATTATCTCCGACCTGACGTATACCTGGGTTGATCCTCGAATTGATTTTGAAGCGCGTTAATGGCGAATGAATAACAAGGTATTGATAATAAATGTTTAACAACCCTTTAGCTGAAGCTCGTTGGTTACGTTTTAAAGCAAACAAGCGTGGTTTTATCTCCCTTTGGATATTTACCATCTTGTTTGGCTTGAGCCTGTTCGCTGAGATCATCGCCAACGATAAGCCACTCTTGGTGTCTTATGATAATCAGTGGTTTGTTCCTGTTATCAGTGAATATGCCGAAACAGAATTTGGTGGCGAGTTTGAAACCGAAGCCGACTACAAAGACCCGTATGTTATCGAACTCATCGAAGACAGCGGTTACATCGTATGGCCAATCATTCCGTTTAGTTACGACACAATAAACTTCGATATTTCAGGCGCGGTGCCATCGGAGCCCGATTCAGTCAACTGGCTCGGAACCGATGATAAAGGGCGAGATGTATTGGCTCGTATCATTTATGGATTCCGTATTTCGGTACTATTTGGTTTTATTCTGACGATAGTATCGAGTGTGGTCGGCGTCGTAGTCGGAGCGACACAAGGTTACTACGGTGGTTGGGTCGACTTGTTCGGGCAGCGCTTCATTGAAGTTTGGTCTGGCATGCCGACTCTGTTCTTGCTGATTATCCTTTCCAGTTTTATCGAACCTAATTTCTGGTGGTTGCTCGGAATTATGGTGCTGTTCAGTTGGATGAGTTTGGTTGGCATCGTGCGAGCTGAATTCCTACGTTGTCGAAACTTTGATTACGTAAGAGCCGCGCAAGCCATGGGTGTTGACGACAAACGCATTATGCTTCGTCACATGCTACCCAACGCGATGGTTGCTTCGTTAACCATGATGCCGTTTATTCTTTCTGGATCAGTCACCACATTAACGTCGTTAGATTTCTTAGGCTTTGGTCTTCCTGCGGGTTCGCCTTCATTAGGTGAGCTATTGGCGCAAGGTAAAGCTAACTTGCAAGCGCCTTGGCTTGGTATTTCTGCCTTCGTCGTGCTTTCACTGATGCTTACGTTACTTGTCTTCGTTGGTGAAGCGGTACGTGATGCCTTCGACCCACATCAACAGAAGTAAGGATAAGTTATGACTTCAAATACAGTTCCTACTTCAGGGTCAACAGCAGAGGCTTCTAATGTATCTCCAGTTCTGACCATCGATAAATTGTCTGTCGGTTTCGGGCGTAAAGACTCGATAGAACAAGTGACGCAAGATGTCTCTTTAGAAATATATAAAGGCGAAACACTCGCGCTGGTGGGCGAGAGTGGCTCCGGTAAATCGGTTACAGCGAACTCGATTTTAAAACTTTTGCCTAAAGGCTCGTCGCACTACTTAAACGGTAAGATTAACTTCTCTGGCACCGATATTCTGAGTTGTTCTGAAAGACAATTGCGAGGGATTCGTGGTGGCCGCATTGGTATGATCTTCCAAGAGCCTATGGTTTCGCTTAACCCGCTTCATCGAGTCGGCAAGCAACTGGTTGAAACTCTCTCTATTCACCGAGGGATGCGAACCAATAAAGCGCAAGCCTTGGCGATAGAGTGGCTATCCAAGGTGGGTATTCGTTACCCAGAGCAAAAGATTTCAGCGTATCCACATGAATTATCTGGTGGTGAACGCCAACGCGTGATGATTGCAATGGCACTGATCAACGAACCTGAGCTGCTTATCGCTGATGAGCCGACAACCGCATTGGATGTATCGGTGCAAGCGCAGATCCTCGACCTTCTAAAAGACCTGCAGCAAGAATTGGGTATGGCGATGCTTTTCATTACTCATGACTTAAGTATCGTTCGTAAGATTGCCGACAGAGTCGCGGTAATGAAAGACGGTCGCCTTGTTGAAAGCAATGACTGTAAAACACTCTTTAATGCACAGGGCTACCGCATGAGTGCCTAGTTTTTCACCACCTGACTAAAACCAGCATTTAAT
>NZ_OSDX01000021.1:0-71041 GCF_900382755.1 Vibrio sp. Evd11 | reverse complement strand
ACCACAACGGTATGCTAAGAACAAAAATGCCGTTCACTCTTAAGTGAACGGCATTAGAGCGCAATGCTCCCTTTTTACTGATGAATCATCCAATCTTTACACTGGATCTTCACCGTAATCATTACGGCCTTCAGTGCCTTTCATCAAACCGCACTCTACCAAGATCCACAAACCACACACGAGTGCAGCAACCGTTGCCGCCATGTGAATAGGCGATACTGGCTCTGTCGTAGTCGCAGCCATAGGTGATGCAAGTCGCCCGAGTACGAGCGGTACATTCAGCAATAGCCAGTAGTTCGACTTGTTGCGGTCATGCCAGCGTTTAGCGGTAACGGCAAGATCTGGAATAACAAGTAATAGAAGGAAGATTGGTAACAGGAGATAGGAGTATGCTGGGAACAAAACCGAGATACCGGTGGCAAAACCAGTAATCGCGATATAGTAGAAAATATTCCAAATCCAGTAAGTCTTACGACCAATTCTCCCCTTGAAAGAGAGCAGTAAATCTTTCATCGACATCTTAAATACTCAAAAAATTAATACGCTACCAAAAAGTTAGCAGCAAATAGTCAGTTAATCACTTTTAGTTAGTTGATTCTTTTAAGCTAATTCATCACTTTCTGAAAGCAACTTTTATCCATATCTCGTATGTTGACCGTTAGGCTACGGATATGGCTTGCCTGTTCTTGTAGGGTTTGCATCAACAAACGCGACAATTCTCTTTTCTGTTCTTCGGTACGTCCTGAAAGTAACTCGAAGCTAATATGAACAAAATCCACATTGTCCTCTTCATCACCGACCAACCAGTTATGACAGCGCAGTGAACGAGACTTCACAGAAGGTACATCAAACAAACCACAGTTTAATGTAACTTGATGAAGGTCTTCCAGTAAACCTTGGATATTCACTCGCTCATCCACTGAATTTGAGTACTCTAGAACTAGATTCGGCATTATTACTTCCTATTGTTAACGCAATCGTTTGTCCCTTAATAGCAACTAACGATGAAAAATCCGAGAAGTTAGCTATTATTCTGTCTGCCGGATCACTGATATTTGCTCAAAATCTACTCTGACCATTGAGTAAGATCCAAGAAAGTCATGACCACAGTCATGATCTGTTGATATTATTCTGTTATATTATTCTGTTATATTATTTCGTAATAAAGTTTACTTTTTCACATTCGATTTATTTAAATACTTTGGAGATATTCCTATGCGTCATCCTGTAGTTATGGGTAACTGGAAACTAAACGGCAGCAAAGAAATGGTTGTTGATCTACTAAACGGTCTTAACGCTGAACTTGAAGGCGTAACAGGCGTAGACGTAGCAGTTGCTCCACCAGCACTTTTCGTTGATCTTGCTGAGCGTACGCTTACTGAAGCGGGCAGCGCGATCATCCTAGGTGCTCAAAACTCTGACCTAAACAACAGCGGTGCATTCACTGGCGACATGTCTCCAGCAATGCTTAAAGAGTTCGGCGCATCTCACATCATCATCGGTCACTCTGAGCGTCGTGAATACCACGCTGAGTCTGACGAATTTGTTGCTAAGAAATTCGCATTCCTAAAAGAGAACGGCCTAACTCCAGTTCTTTGTATCGGTGAATCTGAAGCACAAAACGAAGCAGGCGAAACTGTTGCTGTATGTGCTCGTCAACTTGACGCAGTTATCAACACTCAAGGTGTTGAAGCTCTTGAAGGCGCTATCATCGCTTACGAACCAATCTGGGCTATCGGTACTGGTAAAGCAGCTACAGCTGAAGATGCACAACGCATCCACGCTCAAATCCGTGCACACATCGCTGAGAAATCTGAAGATGTTGCTAAGAAAGTTGTTATCCAATACGGCGGTTCTGTTAAGCCAGAAAACGCAGCAGCTTACTTCGCACAACCAGACATCGACGGTGCTCTAGTTGGCGGCGCAGCGCTTGACGCGAAAAGCTTCGCAGCTATCGCTAAAGCAGCAGCTGAAGCAAAAGCTTAATTTAAACGTCACCGTTTAGATTAGATGAAAGGTCAACTTAGGTTGGCCTTTTTTATTGCCTGTTGTTTGGGCGGCAGCTTCAAACTCAAACGACAGGCACAAAAAAACCGCTGAACAATCAGCGGTTTTTAAATTTTTTAAGCGAACGCTAAGCGTGGCTTAGAACAACTCTTCTGCAACGCGGAACAGCTCAGAACGGTCTGGGTTCTGCATGTTCTCAATACAGTCGATGATGTCGTGGTGAACAAGTTCTTCTTTCTCGATACCAACACAACGACCACCGTGGCCTTCTTGAAGAAGGTGAACAGCGTAGTTACCCATGCGTGAAGCCAGTACACGGTCAAATGCAGTAGGACGACCACCACGTTGGATATGACCAAGAACCGTTGCACGAGTTTCACGACCAGTTGAAGATTCGATCTCTTTAGCCAGTTCGTTCGCGTCCATCATTAGCTCAGTTAGAGCGATGATTGCGTGCTTCTTACCTTTCGCAATACCATCTTGAATATTGCTGATTAGCTGCTCTTTATCTAGACCAGTTTCAGGAGTAATGATGTACTCACAACCACCCGCGATTGCTGACATAAGCGTAAGGTCACCACAGTGACGGCCCATGATTTCAACAATAGAAATACGTTGGTGAGAAGAAGACGTGTCACGTAGACGGTCAATTGAATCAATAACTGTGTTAAGCGCAGTTAGGTAACCGATTGTGTAGTCAGTACCTGCGATATCGTTATCGATTGTGCCTGGAAGACCGATACATGGGTAACCCATTTCTGTCAGTTTCTTAGCACCCATGTAAGAACCATCGCCACCGATAACAACAAGTGCTTCGATACCGTGCTTCTTAAGGTTCTCGATGCCTTTCTCGCGAACTTTAACATCTTTGAATTCAGGGAAACGTGCAGAACCTAAAAAAGTACCGCCGCGGTTGATGACGTCAGATACGCTTGAACGGTCAAGCTTTTCAATACGGTCTTCAACAAGGCCTTGGTAGCCATCGTAAATGCCGTAAACTTCAATGCCAACGGATAGTGCGGTACGAACTACGCCGCGTACTGCTGCGTTCATGCCTGGAGCGTCACCACCACTGGTCAAAACACCGATCTTCTTAATCATGCTCACCCTCGATTTTTGGGAATCTATTATTCAATTCTTTTGCTTGCCGATTGTATATCAACAAGATTTTAAATCTATATATGTGCTTTATGTTACATTTCCTCAATGGGAATAGCACTTAAATCGCGTAAATTTATGTAACATTTCTACTTCTGTAAGAGTATTACAGTTTTACTCAGTAACTTTGTTGATTCACATCAGAATCAACATTAATTGTTATGCGGTGGTTTTTGTATCACCAAAGAATTCGCAATTTTTACTCACTTTAGTTCAAAAGCCACCCACTTACCATTTGCAGGCTGCTTTTCCCACTTATTACCAAGAATGGAATTTCTGCTGCTTCTCCGGGCCAAACACCACCGAATAAGGGTCTTGATGAATTAATACATCAGCATCAGGGAACACAGAGATAAGCTTGGCCTCCACTTCATCAGAAATGCGATGCGCTTCAATAAGTGGGATATTATCTTCCAACTCTAAATGCAGTTGGATAAAGCGAATCGGCCCCGAACGACGAGTTCGTAATTGATGCACACCCAGCACGCCTTCGATGCTCAATGATGTCTCTTTAATCTGTTTCAGCTCTTCATCTGGCAGCTTATGATCAAGCAGAGATTGCACCGCTTCCATCGCCATTTGGTAAGCGCTGTACAGGATGTAGATACCAATACCAATCGCGAACACTGAATCCGCCTGACCAATGCCAAACCAGCTCAACGCCAGTGCCAACATAATAGCGGCGTTCATATAGAGATCGGTTTGGTAGTGCAGTGAATCGGCCGCAATGGCTTGGCTACCGGTTTTATTTACGACATGCTTTTGGAATCGAACCAGACCGAAGGTCATCACCATCGCGAATAAGCTGACATATATACCAATTTCTGGGGAGTTCAGTTCGTGGGGTCTAAAGAAGCGCTCAATACCGTTAAGAATGAGGAAACAAGCCGAGCCTGAAATAAACATCGCCTGCGCTAATGCGGCAAGGGATTCAGCCTTACCATGACCAAAGGTGTGTTCTTTGTCGGCGGGCTGGAGAGAGTAGCGAACCACGATAAGATTGACGACAGAGGCCGCTATATCCAACATTGAATCCACTACGGAAGCCAACAGACTCACAGAACCTGTCACCCACCACGCTGCGACTTTCACTATCAATAAGATAGTGGCGATGGTTGTGGCTGCCCAAGCGGCGAGCGTAACTAAACGTGCGTATTCTTGTTTCATAATTTGGCTATAAAGTGACTGATAGCACAAAGTATAACCTGCAAACAATCAATTGAATATGACAGCTCGGATGTAAAACATTCATTTCTAGGGATCAAAAAAAGCGGCACGCGGCCGCTTCTTTCTCAACACTTTCATTCAGCCCGGCTTTCTCAAGCCATGAATTACTTGTCTTTGTTCATGCGCTTTTCCATTTTATCAGCACACTTAGTCATGCGCTCTTGTTGGATTTCTTTCAGTTGAGTCTTTTGCTCAGCCGTTAGTACGCTCATCATTTGGTGTTGTTTCTTAAGCATTGCTACGCGACGCTCAGTTTGCTTCTCAACCATTTGGCTTGCTAGGTCGTTTGCCGCCGCTTCATCAAAAGTATCCGCTAGAACTAAATCTTGAACTTTCTCTTGGTGCGCTTTCATTTTCGCCATTTTATCGGCTTTATTACCAGCGTGTTTTTCTTTCATCTCTGCACGATTCGCTTCGCGCATCTCTTTCAATTCTGTTTTTTGTGCATCAGTCAGGTCTAGTTGACGCATCACTTTCTTATCGAAGCCGCCACATTTACCATGCATGCCTTTGTGGTCGCCTTTATCGCCGCCGCCATATGCGAATGCGCTTGCTGTACCTAACATTAGTGGAAGTGCCGCAGCTGCTAGTACAAGTTTCTTAGTCATTTTCATAATTGTTGCCTCAATTCGGTATAATAAGTCATGTGTTGCGTCTGTTTCTCAGCGCTTGAATATAGATTAGTTTTTCTCTCGTAAAGTGACGTTTAGAAAGCGTAAAGAATCGTAAAGAGTGCAAGCGAACAAATAATTAGCAGTATTATTAACGTGTAAATAACCGATTAAGGCTTCCCAATGGCGAACATTCTTCTTATTGATGACGACACCGAATTAACCAGCTTACTTAAAGACATTCTTAGCTTTGAGGGCTTTACTGTTTCCGAAGCCAATGATGGCTATGCGGGGCTTAACGCTATCAATGATGAGATTGATCTGATTCTTTTGGATGTGATGATGCCGCGCCTTAACGGCATGGAAACGCTAAAGAAACTGAGAGAGAATTGGGAGACGCCAGTACTGATGCTGACAGCCAAAGGCGAAGAGATCGACCGTGTTATTGGCCTTGAGCTTGGCGCGGATGATTACTTGCCAAAGCCGTTCAGCGACCGAGAACTGCTCGCTCGTATTCGTGCCATCTTGCGTCGAACACAGACTAACACCGCGCCTAAATCAGCCAGCGACACCATTCAATACCAAGACATCGAAGTCTTCCCTGGCAAACAAGAGGCTTACTGTAATGGACAGATTATCGATCTCACCACCACAGAATTCGCTTTGCTGAGCCACCTCATCCAACACCCAGGACAAGTGATCACCAAAGAAGCATTGAGCTTGGATGTATTAGGCAAAAGACTGGCGGCATTTGACCGTGCAATTGATATGCACATCTCTAATTTACGTAAGAAGATTCCAGAACGTAATGATGGTAAATCTCGCATCAAAACCTTACGTGGCCGTGGCTATTTATTGGTAGAGGAAGGTTAATGCGTATCCCTAAAATCACTAGCTTATATGGACGTATCTTTGCCATCTTTTGGTTCACCATGTTACTGGTGCTTTTATCCGTGTTATCTCTACCGCACCTCGATCCTCGAGTGGCGCGAGATGTGCCCGCTGATCATCTCAATAAATTAGAGCGTATCGCTAAAATCACAGAAAAACGCTACGCCAAAGAACCGAATCTAGGCAAAATTGTTTTCCAACTTGAGGCTCCACGTAGCCGCAAGGACTCTCGTGCTCGTATCTATTTAACCGATCTTGAAGGTGCAGTCCTTACTTCGAAAAGGCATTCGGACTACAAGCTTAAGGCGATTCGTAACTTTGTTACCTCGATTGATAACCCTGAGATGCCGAAGCAAAAGCTTTACGGACATTACATGGTCGCAGGACCAGTGCCGATTACACTCGCTGGTGAAGAACTGTTGATGTACGCCGGAGTGAAGTGGAATCAACCACCGCCATTTTTGCTACGACTGTTTGATAAACCTCTACAGCTATTACTTGCCGTCATGCTAGCGAGTACACCGCTATTACTTTGGTTAGCTTGGGCATTGAGCCAACCGGCACGCAGGCTTGAACGCGCAGCGCAACGTGTGGCGAAAGGCCAATTCGAGGTAGATCCTCAACTCGAGAAAGGCACATCAGAATTCAGGCAAGCGGGTGAAAGCTTTAATCAGATGGTGGAAGCGGTAAACCAGATGATCTCAGGGCAACAACGCCTGCTCTCTGATATTTCGCACGAACTGCGCTCGCCATTGACTCGCCTACGCATGGCTAATGCGCTAGCGATTCGTAAACAAGGTGAGAGCCAAGAGTTAGAACGTATCGATATGGAAGCACAGCGATTAGAGCAGATGATCAGTGAACTACTGACGCTCTCTCGCATGCAGGTCGACAGCCACATAACTCGTGAAGTTCAACCACTCTCAAGTCTATGGGAAGAGATATTAAAAGACGCAGAGTTTGAAGCCGAGCAGATGGGTAAATTACTGACGTTTTCAGAGATCCCAGATCGTTCTATTTCGGGTAATCCTAAGCTGCTGATGAGTGCCTTAGACAATATTACGCGTAATGCCATCTACTACGGTAAAGACCAAGTCGATGTGCAATTCCATGTAGCCCAAGATCAGCTGACCATTCGCGTGAATGACAATGGCGATGGTGTGCCTGATGACGAACTCGATTCGATTTTCAGACCGTTCTATCGTGTTTCAACGGCGCGAGATCGTAACTCAGGCGGTACTGGGCTTGGGTTAACCATTACTGAAAGTGCGATTCGCCAACACAGCGGAACCATCACAGCCAGTCGCAGCACGTTGGGCGGACTACAACTGGAAATTACCTTACCTATCCTACCGGTGTAATACCCCCACAAAGATCGCAGTTGATAATGATTGTTATTATCATTATGGTAAATCCTTTAATTAAGGAGGATTTACCATGTCACACATTTTCCCTGCTCTACCCTACGCTTACGATGCCCTAGAACCTTACATTGATGCTAAGACGATGGAAGTGCATTACAGCAAGCACCATAGAACCTACTACGATAAGTTTATTGCGGCTGTCTCTGGCAGCGAGCTAGAGCAACAGTCTCTGACCGAGATCTTCGCTAATATTTCTCAGCACAGCCCAGCAGTTCGCAACAATGGTGGTGGTTACTACAATCACATCTTGTATTGGAACTGCATGTCGCAAGATGGCGGTGGTGAACCGACGGGCGAACTTGGTGAGGCTATCAAAAGTACATTCGGGGATTTCAAAGCGTTCCAAGAGTTGTTCGCACAAGCGGCAATCAATACCTTTGGTTCAGGCTTCGCTTGGCTAGTGGTTGAAGAAGGACAACTGAAAATTATCTCGACCTCAAACCAAGACAACCCTTGGATGGATACTATCTCCAGCAACGGTGAGCCGATTCTTGCGCTCGATGTTTGGGAGCACGCCTACTACATCAGCTACCAAAACCGTCGCCCTGAGTACATCAATGCATGGTGGAACGTGGTGAATTGGAATGCGGTGTCAGCAAACTACGCGCAAGCACTGACGAATCAAGCATAAGCTGATGGTGGTGAACTGTACTCACTCAGCTTGCCACCGTATACTCTGGCTATCTTTGAATATTCTTGTGAACCAACATGTTTGATATCGCTCTATACGAACCAGAAATTGCACCCAATACGGGTAACATCATCCGCCTATGTGCTAACTGCGGCGCAAACCTGCACCTGATTGAGCCACTTGGCTTTGATTTTGAAGAGAAGAAAGTTCGTCGTGCTGGCTTGGATTACCACGATCTAGCGCGTGTTAAGCGTCACAAGAACCTAGAAGCCTTCCTTGAGTATCTAGAGAATGAACGCGAAGGTGATTTCCGCATCTTCGCTTGCACGACTAAAACGACAGGTCACCACGTTGATGCAAAATTCCAACAAGGTGATGTGTTGATGTTTGGCCCTGAGACACGTGGCCTGCCTGCTGAGTTCATCGAAAGCATGCCAATGGAACAACGCATTCGTATTCCAATGATGCCAGACGCGCGTAGCCTAAACCTATCTAACGCGGTTGCTATTATTGCATTCGAAGCATGGCGACAAATGGGCTTTGAAGGCGCGGTATAACCCAGTCTCAGTAAATCAATCTCAGTAAATAACTGTTCACACGGCCTGTTACCTGCTCCTGCGAGCTATCGTAAATAGCAGGTAACATGCAATAAAAAAGGCTCTTACCATTATCACTTGCTTGCGAAGGATAATGGTAAGAGCCTTTTCTGTTTTTCCCCCTATATAAAGAAGAGAGAAAAACAAAGAATAGAAAAAACGGATTAGTTTAAGCGATTACGCTCGTTGTCATCGTCTTTCTTCTCAAACTCACCTTCAAAGGTGTTGCCGTCTTTTGATTGGTCAGATGGATCGCGATTGAATGGGTCTTGTCCAAATGGACTCTGACCAAAACCAGCCTGTCCACCCGCATGGAAACCGCCAGACATATTGCTAACCACCATTTTTTCCATCATTTTCTTGGCAATCATCGCTCTTGGTGCTGGTAGCAATACCAACATACCGAGTGCGTCCGTCATAAAGCCCGGAGTCAGCAGCAATACACCTGCAACCGCAAGCATCACGCCTTCAAGAATCTGTTGTGCTGGCATTTCGCCTTGTTGTAGTCGACCTTGCACAGACATAAGTGTTTGAATGCCTTGGCTACGAACAAGCGATGCACCTACAAATGCAGTAATCAAAACTAACGCAATAGTTGGCCACAATCCTAAGAAGCCACCAACTTGAATAAATAGACCAATCTCAATGATAGGTACGAAGATAAATAGTAATAATAAGATAGGAAACACACGCCCTCCTTTGTTACTCCCAGTTTACGCTGAAAGCTCTATCAATCTCAAATTTATCCTGTAAATAAGCGTGTTTATTGACCGAGAATAACTTTGCAAAATATTGACGAAACAAAACCGAAAAAGGTGATCAACTTAATATTTTTATGCGCTAGGTACAGTATCATGTGCCACATAAGTCAGGACGGATTTATCAGCCCAATATTCTAGCGAACGGAGTATTTGCACACAGAATAGGCTAATAACTAACTATATAATCAGAATAATTCTCTAAGGATCCTGTTATGGCTAATCTATCAGAAGCTCAAGTTGAAGCTCCTCAAGCTACTCGTCTCGAAGAAGATCTACTAGGTCAACGTCATGTTCCGGCTGATGCTTACTACGGCATCCACACTCTACGCGCAGTTGAAAACTTCAACATCTCAAATGTAACGATCTCAGATGTACCTGAATTCGTTCGCGGTATGGTGATGACAAAGAAAGCAGCGGCTTTAGCAAACAAAGAGTTAGGTGTAATCCCAAGCGAAGTGGCTAAGTACATCATCGAAGCTTGTGACCTAATTCTAGACACTGGCAAGTGCATGGATCAGTTCCCATCGGATGTATTCCAAGGTGGTGCTGGTACTTCTGTAAACATGAATGCTAACGAAGTTGTGGCAAACGTGGCACTTGAACTTATGGGCAAAGAAAAAGGCCAATATGAGTTCATCAACCCGAATGACCATGTAAACCGCAGCCAATCAACAAACTGTGCTTACCCAACTGGTTTCCGTATCTCTGTGTACAACAGCGTTCGTAAACTGATTGACGCTATCGAGTACCTAAAAGGTGCATTCGAGCTTAAGAGCCAAGAATTCAACACAATCCTGAAGATGGGTCGTACTCAGCTTCAAGATGCTGTTCCAATGACGGTTGGCCAAGAGTTCCACGCTTGGGCTGTAACCATCAATGAAGAAATCAAAAACCTAGAATACACTTCAAAGCTTCTTCTTGAAGTTAACCTAGGCGCAACGGCTATCGGTACTGGTCTGAACGCAGCACCGGGTTACCAAGGCCTAGCAGTGAAACACCTAGCAGAAGTAACGGGCCTAGAGTGTGTAGCCGCTGAAGATCTTATCGAAGCAACGTCTGACTGTGGCGCATACGTAATGACGCACGGTGCACTTAAACGTCTAGCGGTTAAACTGTCTAAGATTTGTAACGACTTACGTCTTCTTTCTTCAGGTCCACGTACTGGCTTCAACGAGCTAAACCTACCTGAACTGCAAGCGGGTTCTTCAATCATGCCTGCTAAAGTAAACCCAGTTGTACCTGAAGTAGTAAACCAAGTTTGCTTTAAAGTTCTAGGTAACGACAACACAGTTTCTTTCGCAGCAGAAGGCGGTCAGCTTCAATTGAACGTAATGGAACCTGTTATCGCACAAAGCATGTTTGAGTCTTTAGACATCCTAACAAACGCATGTGTGAACCTACGCGACAAGTGTGTAGACGGCATTACTGTGAACAAAGAAGTGTGTGAATCTCACGTATTTAACTCTATCGGTATCGTAACTTACCTAAACCCATACATTGGCCACCACGAAGGTGACATCGTTGGTAAGATTTGTGCGGAAACAGGTAAGAGTGTTCGTGATGTAGTTCTAGAGCGCGGTTTATTGAGCGAAGAAGAACTTGATGACATTTTCTCTGTTGAAAATCTGATGCATCCTCAGTATAAAGCTAAACGCTACGAGTAAAGTTAGCGAGAAAGGGCTCCAAACGGAGCCCTTTTTTAGGCTCCAATACGGTTACCCATGATTATTTTGTGGATTTCCGTGGGTTGCGTTTTTGCTTAATTGAACCTAAACCATAGAACTATTATGTGAACATTCCAACGGCGAATGTTCACATAATAAAATCTAAATGAGGTGTTACTTATGATTGCAGTAGAACTATTTGTCGTCCTGCTCTTTATCTTTTTGGGGGCCAGAATTGGCGGTATCGGTATTGGTTTTGCCGGTGGTGCTGGTGTTATTGCCCTTTCACTTATTCTTGGTGTTCCAACAAGCCAGTCTTTCATCCCGATCGATGTAATCTTGATCATCATGTCGGTTATCACCGCAATTGCAGCAATGCAGGTTGCTGGCGGTATGGACTGGTTGGTGCAAATTGCAGAAAACTTTTTGCGTAAGCACCCTGAACGCATCACCTTTTACGCGCCAATCGTGACCTTTGTAATGACATTGATGGCGGGTACTGGCCACACAGCATTCTCAACGCTTCCTGTAATCGCAGAAGTAGCGAGAGGCCAAGGCGTGCGTCCATCTCGTCCACTGTCTATCGCAGTAGTAGCCTCTCAAATTGCTATCACAGCTTCGCCAATTTCGGCAGCGGTTGTGGCATTCGCAGCAATGCTGGCACCGTTTGGTGTTGATTACTTAACGCTATTAATGGTTTGTATCCCAACAACCTTCATCGCTTGTATGGTTGGTGCGGTTGTCGCGAACTACATGGGCTGTGAACTGAAAGACGATCCTGTTTACCAAGAGCGTCTAGAGAAAGGTCTAATCAAACTGGCAACAGAAGAGAAGCGCGAAATTCTACCAACAGCGAAGAGAGCGACTTACATCTTCCTAGCGGCGATTGGTTTCGTGGTTTGTTACGCAGCGGCTATCTCTAGCTCTGTTGGCCTAATTGAAAACCCAGCTCTGGGCCGTAACGAAGCAATCATGTCTGTGATGCTGGCAGCAGCTGCTGCTATTGTTATGTTCACTAAGATTGATGCAGCGAAGATTTCTTCAGCGCCAACATTTCGCTCTGGTATGACTGCGTGTGTATGTGTACTAGGTGTGGCTTGGTTAGGCTCAACGTTTGTAAACGCACACGTTGCTGAAATCAAAGACGTAGCCGGCGCTCTACTGGCTGACTACCCTTGGATGCTGGCTCTTGTTCTGTTCTTCGCTTCTATGCTGCTTTACTCTCAAGGCGCAACAACGGTTGCACTGATGCCTGCAGCTCTAGCGATTGGCGTAGCACCACTAACAGCCGTGGCTTCTTTTGCTGCAGTAAGTGCGCTGTTCGTACTTCCAACTTACCCTACGCTACTGGCAGCGGTTGAGATGGATGACACAGGCTCAACGCGTATTGGTAAGTACGTATTTAACCACCCATTCTTCATTCCTGGTGTGGCAACAATCAGTACTGCGGTTGCACTCGGCTTCGCATTCGGCGGTCTGTTCATCTAACATGCGCTGATGATTAAAACTTTAAAAGGAAGCTTCGGCTTCCTTTTTTGTTTTCTACTCAATGTGTTATTTGATACACATCAAATAACTATTATAAACTTTAAAACCCGCCTAAAAATAAAATTTGAATAAAATTCCAAGATTATTCAACCCAACTAATAACAACACTTACCAAATCAATCTCCCCTCGCTTTCATCTAATCCACATCGAATATTAATCCAAGCTAACTAACCAAAAAACCTTGCTGTTTTTATGCCATTTTCAAGCCATCTTATTGGCCACTATTTTTGTGAACAGCACCAAACTTAAATAGTTAGGTAAGGAATAAAATAACCGCAGCTAAATTAAATCTAACTTCATTTGGATCAGTAAATATAAAAACGAACTTAATTTAAAGTCAGCAACTTTATATCGTTGGAAACTTTATAAGCATCAGTATATTTACAATCTATAAATCATTAGTCGCTAATTCACATCACTTTTATTTAAGATGGTGTAAGGAGATAGCTATGACGACTCAGACAATACCAAGCGAGACAAAAAAGGGCGGCTTCTTTGCCAATTTTAAATTCCCTTCTGCCTACACCATTTTATTTATTCTTATTGCGTTCGTAGCGCTCCTTACCTGGATTGTTCCGGCAGGCCAATACGACCGAGCCATGAATGAAGAACTTGGTCGAGAAGTACCCGTAACCGGAACCTATCAAGCCGTAGAAGGTAACCCTCAAGGTGTGATTGACGTACTGCTTGCACCTATTGACGGTTTCTACGACCACAATAGCTATGAAGCTGCGGCCATCGACGTTTCACTGTTCATTCTAATCATTGGTGGCTTCTTAGGGCTAGTAACCAAAACTGGTGCTATTGATGCCGGTATCGAACGTGTCACCGCCCGCCTAGAAGGGCGAGAAGAGTTGATGATACCGATACTGATGGCGCTGTTTGCTGCTGGCGGTACCGTCTACGGCATGGCGGAAGAATCACTGCCATTCTATACGCTGCTAGTACCAGTAATGATGGCCGCTCGGTTTGACCCTCTAGTGGCTGCTGCCACGGTATTGCTTGGCGCAGGGATTGGGGTGCTAGGCTCTACCATTAACCCATTCGCGACCGTTATTGCTGCCAACGCCTCTGGTATTCCATTTACCGACGGTATCGCGCTGCGTGTTGGTATGCTGATTATTGGTTGGGGTATTTGTGTCGCTTACGTTATGCGTTACGCAAGAATGGTTCAAGCCGACCCAACAACATCGATTGTCTACGACAAATACGAAGAGAACAAAGCGCACTTCTTAGGTAATGCCAGCGGCGAAAAACTTGAATTCACCGCAACTCGCAAACTAATTCTGACCATTTTTGGTGGCTCTTTCGCTGTGATGATTTACGGCGTATCCGTTGCTGGATGGTGGATGGCCGAGATCTCCGCGATGTTCTTAGCGGCGACAATCATCGTTGGTATTGTGTCTCGCATGAGCGAAGAAGAGTTTACCACTAGCTTCATTGACGGTGCTCGAGACCTATTGGGCGTAGCACTTATCATAGGTATCGCACGTGGTATTGTGGTGGTGATGGACCGCGGTATGATCACCGACACCATTCTGTTCTCTGCAGAACAAATGGTTACCGGGCTATCTTCGGTTATCTTTATTAACGTGATGTTCTTCTTAGAGATTCTATTGTCATTCTTAGTACCATCAACGTCTGGATTAGCGGTACTGACTATGCCAATCATGGCACCGTTGGCCGATTTTGCTGGTGTAGGTCGTGACCTTGTTATCACCGCTTACCAATCCGCTTCTGGCTTGGTGAACTTAATCACACCGACCTCTGCGGTAGTAATGGGTGGCTTGGCGATTGCTCGCGTCCCTTACGTGCGTTGGGTTAAGTGGGTGATGCCATTAATCGGTATCTTGATGGTGTTCTGCATCGTTGTGCTGAGTATTGGTGCACTTATCTAGACTGCTCCAACTAACAGTCTTCAGCCAATAAGCTTCATCTTCTCGTTCAAAGCCGCTTTCTTAGCGGCTTTTTTTATCGCTATCGAATCCAACTCTAACCCGATCACCAAAACAACCTCACGAGCTGCACACGCTTCATCCAAAGCCTCTCTATGACCTATCTCAGTAGCAAAGCTTAAACAAACAAAAACCACTTGCGACAAAGAGTAAGCCAACGCTTAAATATCAACATTAAGACTAATAAAACGCCAACTATTCTTCGCTCTTATATTTATACAAATATTTAGTCATTTATTAGCGTTAATTATATTTAAAGTAATTCACTCCGTAATAGCCAAAGAGAAAACCGTAGTGATTTTTATAGAAAACCGGCTTAAAAAGCCCAATTATAAAGTGTGACCACAATAGCTTTATTCGCATTTAAATTGTTAAAGAATAATTAATTCCACGTACAAAATTAAATATATAAATACTAACATTGCATACTTCCAATCTAAGCTCATTATTATCAATAAAACCATTTTGCATATAATCCCTCACAAATTGGATTCTAGCTAGGCGAATGAAAAAAGCATGCATAATATTCCCAAGGAGTTAACTATTTAGAAAAGGCTGACAATAGTTGAAAGTGCATAAAGTTTGTTAAAACCCTTGATTTCAAAGGGCTGCGGGATAAAAAACGATTTGTGATAGATCTCTAAGAATACCTAACTAGCAGGCGTAATATTAATTCCAGACAAGAGATATGAATAAAATAATTCATTCTTCTCAACTGAAAATAAATAATTACTCTTAGCGATAAAAGTAATTCAAATATATAAGAGAGAGACGATCATGAGTAAGTTCTATGTAGGTTCTGAAATAGGTCAATTACGCCGCGTTCTAGTTCACCGTCCAAGACGCGCACTGACTCACCTAACACCCTCTAACTGTCACGATTTGCTGTTTGATGACGTACTGGCTGTTGAGCGTGCAGGTAAAGAGCATGACGCATTTACTCAAACGCTACGTGATCAAGGTGTTGAAGTTCTTCTTCTTACTGACTTGCTAGCAGACACACTAGCTGTGCCAGAAGCGAAAGATTGGCTACTAAGTTGCCAAGTATCTGATTACCGTTTGGGTAAAACATTCGCCAATGATGTGCGCTGCTACTTAGGCGACTTACCAAACCTAGAGCTAGCAAAAATTCTAACGGGCGGTTTGTCTTACGCTGAGATGCCAATGAAATCATCTTCAATGATGCAAGGCATGCACGCACCAACCGACTTCATTATCGAGCCTCTACCAAACCACCTATTTACTCGCGATACATCTTGCTGGGTATACGGCGGTGTATCTATCAACCCAATGGCGAAACCTGCCCGTCAACGTGAAACAAACCACGTTCGCGCTATTTACCGTTGGCACCCAACATTCGCAGGCCAAGACTTCATTAAATACTTCGGCGATGAAGAAAAGATCAACTACGACAACTCAACCATTGAAGGTGGTGACGTTCTTGTGCTCGGTCGTGGCGCGGTGCTTATCGGTATGTCTGAACGTACAACAGCACAAGGTGTTGAGCACTTAGCATCTAGCCTATTCAAACACGGTCAAGCGAAACAAGTTATCGCAATGCAGCTACCAAAACACCGCTCTTGCATGCACTTAGACACCGTGATGACTCACATGAACGAAGATACGTTCTCTGTTTACCCTGAAGTGGTAAGTAAAGACGTGCAGTGCTGGAACCTAACTGGCGATGAGTCAGGCGCAGTGAAAGTGAAAGAAGAAGGCTACTTCGTAACGGCTATCGAAAAAGCACTTGGCGTAGACAAGCTAAACCTAATCACAACCGGTGGCGACAACTTCCATGCAGAACGTGAGCAGTGGAACGATGCAAACAACGTTCTAACGGTTAAACCTGGCGTCGTTATTGGCTACGAAGGCAACACATACACCAACGAAAAATACGACAAAGCAGGCATCACGGTTCTTCCGATTCCAGGAGACGAACTTGGTCGCGGTCGCGGTGGCGCACGCTGCATGAGCTGCCCAATTGAGCGTGATGGTATCTAATCACTAAGACGAAACGGCCAAGTTGAACGATCTTAAATAATCTCAACTTGGCCAAAATGAGAGAACACAATTATGACTAAGCAAACTGTTGTTGTTGCACTCGGCGGTAATGCCCTACTTCGTCGCGGTGAGCCGTTAGAAGCCGATGTTCAACGCCGTAATATTGAAACAGCTGTTAAAACCATCTCTGAAATCGCGAAAGTGTACAACGTGGTTCTAGTGCACGGTAATGGCCCACAAGTTGGTTTACTTGCTCTGCAAGGTTTGGAATACAAAAAAGTAAATCCGTACCCGCTAGATGTGCTGGGCAGTGAGACTCAAGGCATGATCGGCTACATGCTGATGCAAGAATTCAAGAACTATCTTCCTAACCGCAACATCTCATGCATGTTGACGCAAATGACAGTCGATCCAAACGATCCTGCATTCGCGGATCCAACCAAACCGATTGGCCCGATCTACGAAGAAGCAGAAGCGCGTGAATTGGCAGAGAAGTTCCACTGGATCGTAAAACCCGACGGCCAACATTTCCGTCGCGTAGTACCAAGTCCACGCCCTACCGGGATTGTTGAACACGACGCGATCACCCAACTTATCGATGCAGGTCATCTCGTGATTTGTACTGGCGGTGGTGGCATCCCAGTGAAAAAAGAAAATGGCAAATTAGTGGGTGTTGAAGCGGTTATCGACAAAGACATGTCAGCGGCTTTCTTGGCGAAACAATTGGATGCGGATGCGCTACTTATTTTGACCGATGCTGACGCTGTATACCTTGATTGGGGCAAACCAACTCAACACGCACTGCGCAGCACCACACCAAGCGAATTGGCGAAGTTCACATTTGATGCCGGCTCAATGGGGCCAAAAATTGAAGCATCGTGCGAATTCATTCAGCAAGGCGGCAAAGTTGTAGGTATCGGTGCACTCGAAGATGGCTTGCAAATTCTGCAAGGCCAAGCGGGCACCAATATCACCAAAGGTTAACGTACTAGCGAGCTTTATCATCTTGAGAACCTTAAACCTTGAGAGCTTTTAAAGCTTGCGAAAACAGATTAAACGAAACAAACAGAACCGAACCGAACAAATTTAACTAAAAATTGAATCGCGCTTTCTTGAATTTTCTTTCCCTGTAACAAGAAAGCGCCTAAATCTAAGAAGGAATACATCATGGCTTTTAACCTACGCAATCGTAACTTCCTAAAACTACTAGATTTCACTCCACGCGAAATTCAACACTTGTTAGATCTTTCTATGGAGCTAAAAAAAGCGAAGTACAACGGTTACGAACAGCCAACACTGACTGGCAAAAACATCGCGCTTATCTTTGAGAAAACTTCCACTCGTACTCGCTGTGCATTTGAAGTTGCTGCATTCGACCAAGGTGCTCGAGTTTCTTACTTAGGCCCATCTGGCTCTCAAATTGGCCACAAAGAATCAATGAAAGATACGGCTCGCGTTCTTGGCCGTATGTACGATGGCATTGAATACCGCGGCTTCGGTCAAGAGATCGTTGAAGAGCTAGGCGCTTACGCTGGCGTACCAGTATGGAATGGCCTGACTGACGAATTCCACCCAACACAAATCCTGGCTGACTTCCTAACCATGACGGAATACGGCCGTGGTAAACAACTGCATGAAATCAGCTTTGCTTACCTAGGTGATGCTCGCAACAACATGGGCAACTCTCTGATGGTTGGCGCGGCGAAAATGGGCATGGACATTCGCCTTGTTGCTCCAAAACAATTCTGGCCACAAGAAGAGCTATTGGCTCAATGTCGTGAAATTGCAGAGCACACGGGCGGCAAAATCACACTGACTGAAGATGTTCAAGAAGGCGTGCAAGGTTGTGACTTCCTATACACCGATGTTTGGGTATCCATGGGCGAAGCAAAAGAAGCATGGGCTGAGCGTATTAACCTAATGATGCCTTACCAAGTCAACATGGACATGATCAAAGCGACGGGCAACCCACATGTGAAATTCATGCACTGCCTACCGGCTTTCCACGGCGAAGACACTACTGTAGGCAAACAGCTTGCTGCTGAATACCCACAACTAAAAGACGGCGTTGAAGTAACAGATGAAGTGGTTGAGTCTGAATACTCTATCGTGTTCGATGAAGCTGAAAACCGCATGCACACCATCAAAGCAGTAATGGTTGCGACATTAGGCAGTTAATAAGCTGAACAACTAAGAATCTAGATAACTAATAATCTAAATAGTTAAGCACTCACTTGTTCGCAAGACATTAACAAGTTAAGTGTAATAGCAGGGAAATGCGGGTGGCGTACTTGGGATTTAACCCTTGGATAAAGCCCGCATTTTTTTTCATTCGACTGAAGAAGTTATCACCCCAAAAAACACAAGTTTTTCTGTTTCAACAAAGGCTTAAATGGAAGTTAAAAACGGACGTGATTTCGCATAAAAATCCATTAAATGAATACTTTACAGAAAGTATTGCATGGCCTTTTTATCTAAGTATAATCCTCCGCAATTTGTCTTAAGAGAGCAAAAAATGAACCGCAATTCTGTCGCACATTATTGTCAAACGACACGCCAAAGAGTGGCGGTGGTGTCATTTTTATTTTGCTCTATTGATCGTTTCGAAGCCTCCTATTTTTAGGGGGCTTTTTTTTGTCCGCAATTTGACTGTATGCATAGAAGGAAGACCCGTTATGGCGCATTCGTTATTTAACAAGCACATTATCTCCATACCTGAGCTCACTCGTAATGAACTGGAGCTTATCGTCGACACCGCAGCAAGGCTCAAGGCTGAGCCAAACCCAGAGTTGCTGAAAAATAAAGTTGTTGCGAGTTGCTTCTTTGAGCCTTCAACTCGAACTCGCCTTTCATTTGAAACCGCGGTTCAGCGTCTTGGTGGCACCGTCATCGGCTTTGATAATGGCGGCAATACATCGCTGGCCAAGAAAGGCGAAACACTTGCCGATTCGGTGCAGGTTATTTCATCTTACGTCGATGCCTTTGTGATGCGTCATCCACAAGAAGGCGCAGCACGTTTGGCCTCTGAATTTTCGAATGGGGTTCCGGTAGTGAATGGCGGCGACGGTGCAAACCAACACCCGACTCAAACCTTGTTGGATCTGTTCTCGATTTACGAAACGCAAGGCACGCTTGATAACCTCAATGTGGCGTTCGTCGGCGACCTAAAATATGGCCGAACTGTGCACTCCCTGACGCAAGCACTATCAAAATTCAATAACGTGCGTTTCTTCTTTATCGCGCCAGAAGTGTTAGAGATGCCAGATTATATCTGTGAAGAATTAGAAGAGATGGGTATCCAATACAGCACCCACAGCAGCATTGAAGAAGTGGTGCCTGAACTGGATGTCCTGTACATGACTCGCGTACAGAAAGAGCGCTTCGATGCATCGGAATACGCGCACATGAAGTCGGCTTACATCCTCACCGCCGATACATTGAAAGACGCTCGTCAAAACATGAAGGTACTTCACCCACTGCCACGCGTCGACGAAATCACCACCGACGTTGATAAAACGCCACACGCTTACTACTTCGAACAAGCTGAAAACGGCGTGTATGCACGTGAAGCTTTATTAGCCCTAGTTCTAAACGACACTTTATAAGCAGGAGATACAGTCATGGTTAAACAAACTCAGCTACAAGTAGAAGCGATCCGTAACGGCAGCGTCATTGACCACATCCCTGCTCATCTTGGGATTAAAATTCTCAAACTGTTCAAGCTGCATAAAACAGAACAACGCATCACTATGGGGTTGAACCTGCCATCATCAGCGCTCGGCAACAAAGACCTAATCAAGATTGAAAACATCTTTCTGACCAAGGAACAAGCCAATCAATTGGCTCTGTACGCCCCACAAGCGACAGTGAATCAGATTGAAGAGTACAAAGTGGTCAACAAGCTCACACTTGTGCTGCCAGAACAAATCAACAGTGTGTTCGCCTGCCCAAATAGCAACTGTATTTCACACGGTGAACCTGTCGAAAGTAGCTTTAAAGTGCAGCTAAAACACGAAAACGTACAGTTAAAATGTCACTACTGTGAAAAAGTATTCTCTCGCGAGATCATGAGTGAAATTCGCTAACCCTTAGCGCTATTACCTCCGCAGTAAAAACCCTTTATAGTTTATGGATATTTATTCCCAACGCGGAATAAATATCCATTTAACCAAAGAATAAAACTCCACAATAAAAGCAATTAACCAGAATTTTGTTTGGTGATCGCCTTCAAAAAGATAACTATCCTTTAGTGGTAGACTCAATGCATAGATGATCATACATCTCGCATACCCTCCCTCTTATTTCGGGGTTCATCGGTAAGCCCTAATTAACAATCGTACTCTACGGCTTTGGGAGTGCGTTCTGCGCTATGGACAAGCGATATCAACACGTTGACCTTAAGGAGTTGTTCATGAACCAAATCACTGAGCACGGTTGCTTGTATTCAGCTGAAGATAAAACACTGACTGCCGCGTGCAAACGCTTACTACAACAACAAAGCTTCTCGACCCAGAACCAACTGCGCGAGAAACTGGTCGATATTGGCTATACAGGTATCAGCCAATCGACCGTCTCTCGTATTTTGTCACAGCTTGGCGTTGTCAAAATTCAGAATGCCTGTGGTAAAAAGGTTTACTGCATCACGGTTGAAAGCGCGCCTGTACGTGTCGATGCCTCAATCTCATCACAAATCGAATTAATTACTCACAACCAAGCGATGGTGATCGTAAAAACAAACCCTGGTTGCGCACAGTTGGTCGCAAGATTAGTCGATATCGACCCACATACTGAGATTATCGGTACAGTTGGCGGCAATGACACCGTGCTAATTATCCCGAAAGACACGATGAACATTGATGCTTGTGAACAAGTAGTAAGAGCACGCTTAGGTGTTGCCTAAATGTCTTACTGGCAAGGGCTGTTCACTGCAGTTGCGCAGCTAACCCTCTCTCGACTGCCTAAGAAAGTGGCTCACCCGCCCTAGCGGATATTTCCTGGTCGATGAAACTAATCACAAACTATTACGGTCTGATTGAGTTAAGATACCTTCAACTCCATTTTGATGACTAAATAGTATGCGACGACTTGCCACATTACTTTTTGTTTGTGTTTCCCTGTTCACCCAGCCTGCGTGGGCGCTTTTTGGAAACGACAACGCCGAGCCAAGCTTCGGAGGCAATAACAACGGTTTTGTCCCTGTAGACCAAGCTTTCCCTTTCAATTACTACCAGCAAGACGGCAAGCTCCTTCTCGACTGGCAAGTAAAAGAGGGCTACTACCTCTATCAACATAGCCTCTCGTTCACTGGCCAAAATCTCGCTATCGGCAATGTTGAAATGGAAGATGGCCAACCACACCAAGATGAATTCTTCGGTGAGGTGAGCATTTATACCCAGCCGTTATTCGTGCAAGTTCCTCTACAGAGTTACCAAGATGGCTCGCAGCTGATCGTTAAGTATCAAGGCTGTGCAGATGCTGGTTTCTGCTACCCACCAGAGATCCAAGTAATCGACATTGAACCGTTTATTGCGACGAATTCTGGTGATGTGAAAAGCAGTGATGTGCAAAACAGTGGTGCCTCACAAGGTTCTTCTGATGCAACTGGTGAAGCGGACAATTCAGTACAACCCTCTTCTCCTACCGCTGACGCAGCAAGCAATACCACTCAACAAACCAATGCTCCCGTTTCAAAAGAAGCAGGCTTAGCCGATAAGCTCGGTGACAGTTGGTGGACTCCATTATTATTCTTAGCACTCGGTGTTGGTTTAGCCTTTACGCCGTGTGTTCTGCCTATGTACCCTATCCTAACAGGTATTGTGCTAGGTGGCGGCAAGCTCAGCCAAGGCCGTGCGCTGATGCTGTCGTTCATTTATGTACAAGGCATGGCGCTGACCTATACCTTATTAGGTTTAGTGGTTGCTTCAGCAGGCATGCAGTTCCAAGCTGCCATGCAACACCCTTATGTATTAATCGCGCTGAGTGTTCTGTTCGTGACGTTGGCGATGTCGATGTTCGGCGTTTATAACCTACAACTACCAAGCAGCATCCAAACTTGGCTTAACAACCAAAGTAACAAGCAGCAAGGTGGCAATACCTTGGGCGTGTTCGCAATGGGCGCTATCTCGGGCTTGGTGTGTTCACCTTGTACCACTGCGCCACTGTCAGGTGCACTGCTGTATGTGGCTCAAAGTGGCGACCTATTAACCGGAGCGATCGCTCTTTATGCGTTAGCGATGGGCATGGGTATCCCGCTGATCTTAGTTGCGGTGTTTGGTAATAAGCTTCTGCCGAAAGCAGGCAGCTGGATGGACAAGGTGAAGATCGTATTCGGCTTTATCTTACTGGCAGCGCCGATCTTCCTACTAGAGCGTATTATCCCTGAATTGTGGGCAACCGTGCTTTGGTCTGGATTAGGCTTCATCGCCTTTGGTTGGCTTTACCACAGCAAGAATGCACTGCCATTCGGTGGTTGGAAACAGAGCGCAGTGGGTATCATCGCAATGCTCGGCCTATTCGCTTCAGCGCAACCTGCATTAAATTACTGGTTCGCAGAAAAGAGCGTTGTGGTTGAGCAACAAATCCAATTTGCACGCGTCAACACGGTTGAAGAGTTAGAAATCCAACTCATCGAAGCCAAGAAACTCGGCAAGCCAGTGATGCTCGATTTCTACGCCGATTGGTGTGTGGCATGTAAAGAGTTTGAGAAGTACACCTTCCACCAAGCTGATGTTGAGAACAAGCTTTCTGATTTCGTCCTGCTTCAGGCTGATGTAACGAGAAACATGCCTCAAGACATTGAACTGCTTAAACAATTGCAGGTACTCGGGTTGCCAACCATAGAGTTCTGGGATGGCGAGGGTAACCATGTTCCAAATGCTCGTGTGACGGGTTTTATGCCGGCAGATGTATTCTTAAAACACATGCAAGACCACCAGCTATAACGGCAATATTCACCGGAATATCCGCCTAAACGAAAGCCGCACCGCCCCTCCGTAACGAGATGGCAGTGCGGCTTTTTTGCTATTCAGAGTAACGCTTTCTTATTCCGGGGATAAAAGTCGATATGGTTCAGACTTTTCATGCATAGATATTGTCCACATACTCAATCAGGATGATAATAAATATTAACTAAATTGTTAAAAGTATGAACGTCATGGACTCGACCTATACCATCATCATTGCTGATGACCACCCTCTCTTTCGCAACGCCCTGTTTCAGTCAGTTCATATGGCGATCAGCGGTGCGAACCTGCTTGAGGCTGATTCTCTCGATGCCTTACTGACTCTACTAAAAAAAGAAGATGAACCAGATCTGTTGCTTCTCGACCTTAAAATGCCGGGAGCAAACGGGATGTCGGGCTTAATTCAACTGCGTGCTGAATATCCAGATTTACCAATTGTGGTGATCTCAGCCAGCGAGGATGCCAGCGTTGTCACTCAAGTGAAGAGCCACGGTGCCTTTGGCTTCATTCCTAAGTCGAGTGATATGCGTGAATTGGTCAGTGCACTGAATCAAGTGCTGAATGGCGACCCGTTCTTCCCTGAAGGGCTTATCACCAACAATGCAGCCTGTAGCGACCTTGCGGAAAAGCTTTCCACATTGACGCCTCAGCAATACAAGGTGTTAGGGATGCTTTCAGACGGCCTGCTGAACAAGCAAATCGCGTATGAATTGAATGTTTCGGAAGCGACCATCAAGGCACATATGACAGCCATCTTCCGTAAACTGGATGTGAAAAACCGAACTCAAGCGGTTATCTTGCTACAAGAAGTCCACAACTAAGCTTCGCTTATATCCTCTTCTAAAGTCGTCTTTGGTAAACATAAACCCAACCTGACGACTTTATGATCATCTATCTCTGCAACCACCCAAGTAATGTCATGCCACACAAAACTATCGCCTAATACAGGATGGGCACCAAGCTCTCGCTCAGCCAATTGTTTTAGCGTCATTTCTCGCTCTTCTTCCGAGCCCAGTTCAATGCCATAACAATCACTGACCGCTGCAACCGATAGTTCGACATCCAAGAAGAAATCACCAAAGAATCGAGCGGCCTCTTCAGCTAGAGGAGCCTCACTGAATAGCGCACTTAAACTATCTAGGTCTTTATCTTGGCCAAGCACACAGAGAATATCGTTCGCCTCTAACACGGTGCTACCCGATGGGTGAAGCAAAGCATCTTTTCTAAACAGTGCCGTAATTCGCGTCCCTTCAGGCATAGACAAACGCTTAAGCGGTTCACCAACACACCACTTTTCCTCTTTCAGCTTGTAGACAAACATCTCCCACTCACTGGTCGGATAAATCTCCATGCCAGTACGAGAAATTGGGGTTGGTGTCGGTGGTAAGGTCACCTGAGCCAACCTCGCAACTTTCATCAAGCTACCGCCCTGAACAATCAGCGAAACCATAACCACGAAGAAGGCGATGTTGAAGTAAAGTTGGGCATTAGGCAGGCCAGCCATCATCGGGAACACCGCCAAAATGATCGGCACAGCGCCGCGTAAACCTACCCAAGAAACAAACCAACGTTCTTTGGTGGTAAAGCTTCTGAACGGCAGTAAACCCAACCAAACAGACAACGGGCGAGCAAACAAGATCATACCGAAAGCCAATGCTAACGCAGGAAGTGCAATGTCCATCAATGTCGATGGTGTAACCAATAGCCCCAGCACCAAGAACATCACGATCTGGCTTAGCCACGTCATGCCATCAAGAACATTAAGGATAGAGTGTCGAGAGCGAGTTGGACGATTACCAATGAACAGACCGACTAGGTAAATCGATAAGATGCCACTACCACCAAGCATGTTAGAGAACGCAAACAGAGCCACGCCCCCGCTGAGCACCAAAATCGAGTAAAGGCCATCGGCCAGCTGCACTCGGTTAATTAGACTCCATAGAACCCAACCGCCGCCAATACCAACAAGGGTGCCGATACCAAACTGCATCGCGAAGCTTTTGAGTAGAAAGTTCATTCCCATCTCGGCATCTGGGGTGCCCAGCAGCGCGATTAAAGTGACCGTCAGGAAGACAGCCATTGGGTCATTGGTACCGGATTCGATCTCTAAGGTTGAGCCAACACGTTCATTGAGGCTCTGCCCTTTCAACAAAGAAAATACCGCAGCGGCATCGGTCGAACCCACAATCGCACCGACTAAGATACCCTGCATCAATGACAGATCGAACAGCCAAGCCGCCATTAAACCGGTAAGGGTTGCGGTACATGCGACACCTATCGTCGCCAGCGAGAGCGACGGCCAAAAAGCGACCTTGAAGCTCGCGACCTTGGTTCGCATACCACCATCAAGCAGGATCACAGCCAGCGCAAGGTTACTCACCAAGTAGGTCAGCGAGTAATCATTGAAATTAATGCCACCGGGGCCATCTTCGCCCGCCAACATACCAACGAACAAAAAGATTAAAAGAATCGGAACGCCCAATCGAGAGGACACTTGTGAGAAAAGTACACTGATGGCGATGAGTACGGCACCAGTCAAAAATAAGTGATTAATGGTTATTGCGTCCAATTCGTTCCCCCAAAGAATAAAACTCGAGCTTTAAGCCTGTTGATCTTTTGCCACTAGCTTGTTGATCTTCTGCCGCTAAGCAAGTCACGGCCGGTGAAAGTACCGTAGTTACTATAACAAACTTATGTTTCGCTTCGTGTCATAGGCAGGACTAAATACCGTTTCTCAGTCATTTAGTTGTTAAATTTTATGACTCACACTCTAATTCATCCCTTTTTGTTAGACCTTTGGCTAATTTAACATCATTGTAACATCACGTTTTTCTATGATTATGCCTCCTAGCCCCCATATTTCAGTACATTAGCGCTAATAGCGTCCCGACTAAAGTTGCACAGATCCCTTGACTTATCCTTGCTACATTCTAAATCGTAACATTACGTTAACACGCTATTTTACAAAAACGGTTTCACAAAACGGTTTCTACGAAAACGGAATAAAGGAGAAGGCAATGGCGTTCGAATCTACGGAACATGCTCAAGCCTACTGGAAGGAAAACTTGGGAATAATGGGAACACTACTCGCAGTTTGGTTTGTGGTGTCTTATGGCGCTGGCATCTTATTTGTGGATGTCCTAAATACCATTCAATTTGGCGGATTTAAGCTAGGTTTTTGGTTCGCTCAACAAGGTTCAATTTATACCTTCGTGGCGTTGATATTTATTTACGTTGTTCGCATGAATAAGCTGGACAAAAAATACAACGTACAGGAAGACTAGAGGCTAGAACATGGATATTCAAACTTGGACGTTTATTCTCGTCGGTATTACTTTCGCAGTCTATATCGGCATCGCAATCTGGGCTCGCGCTGGAACAACGAGTGAATTCTACGTTGCTGGCGGCGGCGTACACCCAGTAGCAAACGGCATGGCAACAGCCGCTGACTGGATGTCGGCAGCATCATTCATCTCAATGGCAGGTATCATCTCATTTGTTGGTTACGACGGTGCGGTTTACCTAATGGGTTGGACAGGTGGTTATGTACTACTTGCGCTATGTTTAGCACCTTACCTACGTAAGTTCGGTCAATTTACGGTTCCTGATTTCATCGGTGAGCGTTACTACTCGAAAACAGCACGTATGGTAGCGGTATTCTGTGCAATCTTCGTATCATTTACGTACGTTGCAGGCCAGATGCGTGGTGTTGGCGTTGTATTCTCTCGTTTCCTAGAAGTTGATATTAACCTAGGCATCATCATTGGTATGGGTATTGTGTTCTTCTACGCAGTGCTTGGTGGTATGAAAGGCATCACTTATACGCAGGTAGCTCAATTCTGTGTCCTCATTTTCGCCTTCCTTGTTCCAGCAATCTTTACCTCAATCATGATGACGGGTAACCCACTTCCACAAGTTGGTATGGGCTCGACTCTATCAGGTACAGATGTATACCTACTTGATAAACTGGATGGACTAACAGAAGAACTCGGATTTACCGCCTATACCGAAGGTAACAAGAGCATGGTAGATGTATTCTTCATCTGTGCGGCTCTAATGGTAGGTACTGCCGGTCTTCCACACGTAATCATTCGTTTCTTCACGGTACCAAAAGTACGTGATGCTCGTATCTCAGCAGGTTGGGCACTACTGTTCATCTCATTACTATACACAACAGCACCTGGCGTTGCAGCCTTCGCTCGTGTAAACATGATCGAAACGATTAACGGCCCAGACATGCAAGGTGTCGCAGCAGCAGACGCACCAAGCTGGTACAAAAACTGGGAAAGCACTGGCCTAGTTGGTTGGGAAGATAAGAACGGCGATGGCAAAATGTTCTACTCGGGCGACGAACGCAACGAGATGAAGATTAACCGTGACATCATCGTACTGGCTTCTCCGGAGCTAGCAAAACTACCAAACTGGGTTGTAGCACTACTTGCAGCCGGTGGCCTAGCAGCCGCACTATCAACAGCCGCTGGTCTACTATTGGTAATCTCAACGTCGATTTCACATGACTTGTTGAAGAAAGGCTTCAGACCAAACATGACCGACAAGCAGGAGCTGTTAGCCGCTCGTTTGGCCGCCATGGTCGCGATTGTTGGCGCAGGTTACTTAGGCATTAATCCACCAGGCTTCGTAGCTCAGGTAGTAGCGTTTGCCTTCGGCTTAGCCGCAGCATCCTTCTTCCCTGCCATCATCCTAGGTATCTTCTACAAGAAGATGAATAAGGAAGGCGCAATTGCAGGTATGTTGTCAGGTATTGCCTTCACAGCAAGCTACATCATCTACTTCAAGTTCATTAACCCAGCAGCAAGCACACCTGAAAACTGGTGGTTTGGTATCAGCCCAGAAGGCATCGGTACGCTAGGTATGTGTCTAAACTTCGTAGTATCAATTGCTGTAAACAAAGTAACGGCTGAAGTTCCACAAGATGTACAAGATATGGTTGAGAACATCCGTTACCCGAAAGGTGCTGGTGAAGCTCACGACCACTAAGCACGACCACGAAACAAAGATGTTTAGCCAAAAATAAATCAGTACTTACATTGTAGGGATTAAGTACTGAATCTCAGAAAGCCGATACGTCATGTATCGGCTTTTTCTTTTTCCCTCCATTTTATAAAAAGATAAACAAAGGGTTGTTTTTAAAATCTCATTTGATAATAATTATCATTAACATCAATTAAAGAGATGCAAATAATGATGAAAGAACAGCAGGGTCTCTATTCGAGGTTTTACAAAGCACAAGATCGCTTTGCTTCATTAGAGCAAGTTCAAGGCCATGAACCGTTTGTGATTCGAGACTACGTCGAGTGCGCACTAACGCTTTCGGCTTACTATGAAAAGCATGCCGCCCAAGAAAACATCTTGTTATGCGAGCTGTATCTGCGCCAAGTTTTCTTTCATTTGATAGAAGCGATTGAGTCTCGTGACCGCAGTTTCACCTTTCGTCATATCTGCCTAGACTCTATTCACTCACCACTATTTTATTTGAAGCGCCACTACTGCCAGCAACCTCAAGGCCAAGCGCGTTTTTTGAATCTCAGCCAAACACTACAACAAGTCCAAGCCCCACTTGGCTAACAAGGATAGAACATGACCCTACAATTTCGGATTGAAAAAGACAGCATGGGCGAAGTGAAAGTTCCCGCCGATGCGCTATACCAAGCACAAACTCAACGTGCCGCGAATAACTTCGCGTTTAGTTCACACAAGATGCCAACCAGCTTCATTCAAGCACTGGCGTTAATTAAGCTGGCCGCCGCCGACACTAATGCTCAGCTAGGTTTACTGGAAGGTGATATTGCCAACGCGATAGCCGAAGCCAGCCAAGAGATCATTGAGGGTAAGCACCTCGAGCAATTCCCGATTGATGTCTATCAGACGGGCTCTGGCACCAGCTCTAACATGAATGCTAACGAAGTGATTGCGACACTCGCTTCAAGAAGCCTGCAAGGAGACGTGAACCCGAATGATCACGTAAACATGGGGCAAAGCAGTAACGATGTCGTGCCAACAGCAATTCAAGTCAGTGTCGCTTTGATGGCAGAAAATAAGCTGTTGCCTGCACTTACCTACCTTTCTGCGGCGCTTACCGTAAAACAGCATGAACTTGCTGAGGTAGTCAAAACCGGCCGTACCCATCTAATGGATGCAATGCCGATTACCTTTGCTCAAGAGCTTGGTGGTTGGAAATATCAGATTGAACATGCCAAGCAAGCGATAGAAAGCAGCTTGCCAGCAATCAAGGCGCTTGCTCAAGGTGGTACAGCGGTAGGTACAGGGATCAATGCCGACCCACGCTTTGCCGATAAGTTTGCAAGTAACCTGTCTCAATCGACAAAGATCAGTTTTACTTCGAGTGAAAACTTCTTTTTTAACCTCAGCAGCCAAGACGCGATCGTTGCGTTGTCAGGTCAGCTCAAAACTGCAGCAGTTGCGATCATGAAGATCTCAAACGATCTTCGTTGGATGAATTCAGGGCCGTTGGCTGGCTTAGGGGAAATTGAGTTGCAGGCTCTCCAACCGGGCTCGTCTATCATGCCTGGCAAGGTAAACCCTGTAATTCCAGAAGCTGCTGCCATGGCGGCTGCGCAAGTGATTGGCAATGACACCACCATTACGGTGGCTGGGCAGTCTGGAAATTTCCAATTGAATGTAATGCTGCCGGTGATTGCTCATAACGTATTAGAAAGCATAGAGCTATTAGCCAACAGCTCAGTCGCACTGGCTGATAAAGCGATTGCCACCTTCACGGTACGCCAAGACAATCTCGATTTAGCGCTTTCAAAGAATCCAATTCTGGTGACTGCACTTAACCCTGTGATTGGCTACCTAAAAGCGGCTGATATTGCCAAGAAAGCTTATAAAGAAGGCTTACCGATTCTAGATGTTGCCGAACGAGAAACTGATCTCAGCCGAGAAGAACTTAGCAAGCTGCTTGACCCAACCACACTGACGCAGGGTGGAATCGCAGGTTAGTGAATCAGTGAACAAGAATTAACGCTCCTTACCGAAACAAAAAAGGCCTCATCTGAGGCCTTTTTTACATCCGTTCATTAATTCGGAATTAGAACTGATTATTCCTAATTAACTCACACGATTTAGAACAGCTCTGAGTTTTAACGGTTTCACTGGCTTAGCAATAAAGCTAAAGCTGTTGGCTTTTATTGCAGCCAACATGTCATCGGTTCTATCGGCACTTATGATGACGCCCTCAAAAGAATCTCCAAGACGCAAGCGACACTGCTGCAGGACTTCGAGTCCCGTTCGGCCATTATCGAGACGATAATCAGAGAAAATCACATCTGGCTGCCAATCATCATCGAGACACTTCAAGCTTTCGACTAAGTCGACGGCGGTCTTAACCTCACAGCCCCATCGTCCTATCAAGTTCTCCATACCGACCAAAATTTCTCGCTCATTGTCGACACACAGTATTTTCAGGTGCTCGATGTCGCTTGTCGCCATTGGCGCTGAAGCTTGCACAATAGGAGCCACCTGCTCTGCTCTCGCTAAGGTGATGGAAAAGACGCTGCCTTCTCCCGGCCATGAACGCATCGAGATTTGATGACCAAGCACATGAGCAATCCCTTTCGAGATAGCCAACCCTAATCCTAAACCTTGATCGGCACGTACTTGGCTACCACGCGTAAACTCTTCGAAGATCTCTTGTTGCTTGTCTTCATCAATACCGGTTCCGTTGTCCCACACATCAATTCGTACCTGACCATTCACTCGTCTCGCGCCAAGCACCACTTTTCCTTCTGGGTTATAGCGAAATGCATTCGTTAAAAAGTTCTGAATCACGCGTCTTAATAACTTAGGGTCAGAATGAATAAACAGTGACGATGGGATCATCTGGAATTGGATCTTCTGCTGCGTTGCTAAAGCACTAAATTCGGCATTCAAGTTGGTCAGCACGTCATGCACGGCAATCGCGTGAATGTTGGTTTCTAATTTTCCTGACTCCAATCGAGAGATATCAAGCAGGTCGCCAATCAGGTCTTCAGCCGCACCCAGCGCACTTTCGATATGAGAAGAAAGCTGCTTCTCCTCTTGCTCTTTTGCCACCTCAGACAGTGACGAAGCAAATAGACGCGCGGCATTGAGCGGCTGCATCAAATCATGACTCACGGCAGCCAAGAATCGACTCTTAGATTGAGATTCTTGGTCAGAGATTTGAGTGGCTTTAACTAAGCGTTGGTTGAGCTTTTCGAGCTCTTGAGTTCGCTCATGAACTCTCGACTCCAAGCTTTCATTGGCATCTTTTAGCGCTTGCTCTGCTTGTCTGAAAACCGTGATGTCGGTAAAGCTCATGACAAACCCGCCACTCGGCATTGGGTTACCTTGCACCTCAATCACTCGGCCATCAGGACGAATACGAGATGAGGTGTGTCGCGTGCCTTGCTCAAGGTGATAAACACGACGTCGAACGTGATCTTCTGGGTCACCCGGACCACACAAACCTTGCTCAGCATTGTGACGAATCACATCTGAAATGGGTCGGCCGACTTGAATCAAGCCAGCAGGGAACTCAAACAGTTCTAAGTAACGTTGATTCCACGCCACCAACCTCATTTGTTTGTCTATTACTGCAATGCCTTGGCCAATATGTTCAATTGCGCCTTGCAGTAAACCACGGCTGAAGTCGTACAGTTCAGAGGCTTCATCAACGATGGTCGCAACCTCTTCAAGCTGCATGTTTCTGCCTTGCAAGGCGGAAGTGAGTACTAACTTAGCAGACGAAGCACCGAACACCCCGGCGAGCACGCGCTCTGCGTGTCGAATCAGACTTGCGGGCGCTTGTTGATTGGGAAGCAGCGGCTGACCGTGTTGTTGCCAATAACTGTGTAAAGCACTTTTCGCTCGCTTACGACCTACAAAACGCGAGGCGAGCATCTCTAATTCAGCCACCGTAACGCGGTTCTGATAGAGGCTAATATTCTCATTTTCAGGCAGTGGCGTACCAACAAATGCTGCTGATTGTAAGCGCTCACTTAGGCTTGGGCGTGTTGTCATCGAGACCACTACATAACAGAGGGTATTGAGTAAGATACTCATCACGATACCCCAGTTTGAACTGCTGACATCCCAGCTACTCAGTAACTCTGGAGGCGTAATAATCCACAACAGTAAATTACTGTCGCTATCGCCCGCCAACATACTGGTTTGGCTCATTAGGGTAATCAACCAAATCACTGAGCCAACTAATAGGCCAACATAAACCCCTTTTCGATTACCCAGACGCCAATACAAACCACCGATCAAGGCGGGGGCAAACTGCGCAATCGCCGCAAAGGAAAGAAAGCCGATCGCCGACAGAGAATGAATGGTATCGAGCGCCTGATAAAATGCCCAAGCACCCAGCAGCAGTAATAGGATCAGTCCACGACGAATCACCAATAACAAGCCAGAAAAATGTTTATGCGTTCTTTGCGTCAAACGCATACGACGCAGCAACAGTGGCATCACCAGATCATTCGAGACCATGATCGCCAATGCAATGGTCGAGACAATCACCATGCCACTCGCCGCCGAAGTACCCCCAAGAAAAGCCAGCAAGGCAATATGATTGGCCCCTTCTGCCATCGGCACGCTAATCACATAAGTATCAGCCGGCATACCCGTAAGTAATCCCTGACCAGCCCACGCAATCGGTAGAACAAACAGCCCCATCAGAATGAGATAAAGAGGAAATAACCAACGAGCGGTGTGTAAGTCCTGAGGTCGTTCGTTTTCAACCACCATGGTGTGAAACTGACGTGGCAGACAGACAATCGCCAACATCGTAAGAATGGTGTGAATCACTAAGGTGGGAATATTGGGTGATTCATAAGTGGAGGCCGCAACATCAAGCAAATCGATTTTATCGCTGCTCATTGCGAGGTAAATGATGAACAGACCAACAATCAAGAAGGCCGCCAGCTTTACAATCGACTCAAATGCCACCGCCATCATCATGCCACGGTGATGCTCCGTGTTGTCGATATGACGTGTACCAAACAGCATCGTAAAAATCGCTAATGCACCGACCACAAACCAAGAGACGTGATAATTCTGATATCCAAAATCTTCGGCGAGATCGGGGGCGACAATCTCCAAGCCCATCGTAATACCACGCAGCTGTAGCGCGATATAAGGAAGAATACCGACCACTGCAATCACGGTGACGGCTACAGCCAAGCCCTGAGATTTTCCATAACGAGCCGCGATAAAGTCGGCAATAGAGGTGATGTGTTCACGCTTCGCGATGAGGATCAGCCGAGCTAAGATCCGCCACCCCAACGTGAAAACTAAAATAGGGGCGAGGTAGATGGGTAAGAATGACCAAGGATTGTTACTGGCCTGCCCGACCGTTCCATAGAAGGTCCAAGAGGTACAATACACCGCAATAGAAAGGCTATATATCCATGGACGCCAGCGTGATAGCCAACGAACTTGCCTGTCTCCATACCATGCGATCAGAAATAACACGCCCAAGTAAGCTAAAGAGACTGGAATTACTACCCATCCTTGCATTGAAAACCCTTTTTTCATCCATAAAAAAACCTCTCCATATTGGAGAGGTTTCATTTAACTAGGGAAGTGCGTTTAACTCAATCGCATCGCTTAAATTCTGTGCTTTGGGCTTTAATTCTGAGCATCAGATTGAGCTGAGGCTGTTTGATTGACTTCAACCACTGAACTTCTTTCATCCAGCTTAATGAACAAGGCCAGTCCACCCATCGCAGCCATGCCCCAGAAAATATTCGCTCCCCAAAGCTCATAACCCCAACCACTTAAGGTAGTCATTAACGCGATAAAGGCACCTAATGGAATCGCGTTGTACAGAGCTTGCAGGGCAACCATCTTGTTCTGTTCTTCAGATTGGATGTATTGAATCGCCGCGATGTGTGCCATGGCGAATGTCACCCCGTGCAGCAACTGAGCCACTATCAATACTGGAATCGCAATCGTTGATGCTGTGATACCCCAACGAGCCATTACCCCGATGCCAGCAATCACAAACAGAGTGCGCAATGATAATCCAGCAAACAATCGCTTGCTCAGAGCAAATACAGCCACCTCAGCAACCACAGCCAAGCTCCACAGATAACCGATGATCGCCTCAGAGTGCCCCGCCTCTTTCCAGTAAATCGCACTAAAGCTGTAATACGCGGCGTGGCTTCCTTGAAGCAGTGCCATCAATGCAAGAAACTTCACTACCGACGATTCACGTAATAGTTGACCAAGTTTAGGTCTTTCAGTGACTTGCTCTGATTCTGTCACTGGCATTACGTTCGGGTTTCTCATCGCGAACAACAGAGAAACCAAAACTCCTGCCAGCGCAGTATACAAAATCATATCCGTGCCAAATTCAGCCACCAGATAACCAACCACCGTTGAACCAGCAATAAATGCCACTGAACCCCACAAACGTGTACGTCCGTAATCGAGCATCTTGAGACGGCTGTAATGGTTTGCCATTGCATCAGAAAGCGGAATAATCGGTCCATAGCAGAGGTTGAACATTACCGTTGCTAGCAACATCAATAAAAAGCTACCACCAGTAAAGAAATGGAAAACAACAAATAATAGCGCGACAAAACTGAGGCAACGCAATGCTGGTATTAAATGCTCAACTTTATGGATACGCGGTGTTATCACAAAGTTGGCAACACAACGCGTAGCCAAACCCACACCAATCAATACGCCAATGTCCCCTGCAGAAACGCCTTGGTCTTCAAACCACAGCGCCCAAAATGGCAGATAAACGCCATAGGCAAAAAAGAAACCAAGAAAATACTGGGATATCCAGCCATAAGGGGAAGGATTAAACATAGGCGACCTATAAAAATGTGTGGAACAAGGAAGCGCCAATTATGCCTAGGTCACAAAAGATGAAAAAGGGAATTATTGAAGAGATAGTATTCCTGTATTCAATGAATATCGATATCCCATTTGACTGAGGTATCCGGCGCTCACCCGCACCCACGATCGCATTTAGACTAAAGTCGTCTGGAGCTTCGCTGGTAATTTGTCAGACTGAAAAGAGACTCCTACTTCTTTCGATGCTTATGCCTGATAAATTTAATATGCAGCACCCGCCCTTCGATAGCCTCTCCGACACGGAGCAGTTAACGCTGCGTTCCTCATTGGATGTGGTCTATTACCGAGCACACGAGGTGATATTGGAGGCAGACCGCCCTAGTCGCCATCTGCATATTCTAATTAAAGGAGCCGTGGAGGAGCGCGCGAGCAGCGATGGGGAAATCTACGCACATTATGCCAATGACGATATCTTCGATGTACGCAGTCAGTTTGAACCTCACACCAAACACCAATATATCGCACTTGAAGATACCCTAAGTTATCTACTGCCAACCGATATCTTTCTCGAGCTGTACCACGCCAATGGCCAGTTTGCCGCTTACTTTGATAGCAACCTTTCGACACGAAAAGCGCTAATTGAAGCTGCCCAACAGCAACAAAACCTTGCCGAGTTCATACTGACCAAAGTGGATGAGTCGATCTATCACCCTCCACTGATACTGGAACCCGGCCAACCTATCAACCAAGTCACTAAAACCCTTAAAGAACAAGGGTTAGACTCGGCTCTAGTTCATTTAGAACATGATGATCCAAAAGCTTTTGGATCATCATGTACCTTTCTGTATGGAATCGTCACAAGAACCAATTTATTGCACGCGGTGATGCTCGATAACCATCCGCTCGATACCGCGGTTGGCGAGATAGCAACGTTCCCGGTACTGCACGTTAATCAAGGTGACTTCTTGTTTAACGCCATGATCACCATGACCCGAAATCGCGTAAAAAGGCTGATGGTTTGTGATGGTCCAAATGCTGTCGGTACGGTGGACATGACGCAAATTCTGAGTGCATTCTCTACTCATTCTCACGTTCTTACTTTGCGTATTGCACGAGCCACCAGCATTGAAGAGCTCGCATTAGCCTCCAACAAGCAACGTCAACTAGTTGAAAGCCTACTCAGTAATGGCATTCGCACGCGCTTCATCATGGAGCTAATTTCAGCCGTTAATGAACAGATCATAGAGAAGGCTTTTGAGTTGGTTATCCCACCTGCACTGCATAATCATTGCTGCCTGATCGTATTGGGATCTGAAGGTCGCGGAGAGCAAATCCTTAAAACCGACCAAGATAATGCGCTGATTATTCAGGATGGTTTGGAGTGGCACCAATGCCAAAGTGCCATGAACGACCTAACGCATACATTGCAGCAATTGGGCTACCCACTCTGCCCCGGCAACGTGATGGTCAACAACCCGAAATGGGTTCATTCACAACAAGAGTGGAAACAAACGCTCACCCGTTGGGTAAAAAAAGCCACGCCTGATACCGTGATGGATATTGCCATCATGGCGGATGCGCACGCCGTTGCGGGTAATAGAGAACTTTTAAAACCAGTCAAGCAGCACCTGAGTGATTTGATGCTAGGACAGGAATTGATTCTGACTGAATTCTGCCGCCCTGCTCTTAACTTTTCGGTTCCCCTCACCCTATTTGGTAATGTGAAAAAATCCAAGTCAGGGCTCGATATCAAACAAGGCGGTATTTTCCCAATTGTGCACGGTGTGAGAGCACTTTGCCTTGAGCACGGTGTGACGGTGAACAACACCTTTGAGCGTATTGAACAGCTCGTTAGCAAGAAGGTATTAGAGCAAAGTACCGCGGACAACCTCAATGAAGCGCTCAAACAGTTCTTTAAATGGCGTTTAGCTCAGCGACTTTCACAACAACACAGCAGCAATAAAATCGACGTCAAACTGATGGAACGGGCAGACCGAGACTTACTTCGTCATAGCCTGCATGTGGTCAAAAAATTCAAGCAATGGCTCGGCTACCACTATCAAATCAGAGATTAAGTGACTGAACGATGAATAGATTGATTCGTTATTACTGGCATCACAAGCTCAAAGGCTCTGCTTATCAGCCTCTGTTTGCTGCGCCTGCTAATCACGAATACGTATCTCTCGATTGTGAAACCACCAGCCTCGCCCCCAATCAGGCGGAATTAGTCACCATTGCCGCGACCAAAATCATTGGTAATCGAATCATTACCAGCCAACCTTTCGAGGTCCGGCTGCGAGCCCCTCAATCGCTCGATTGCAATTCAATCAAAATTCATCGCATTCGCCATCAAGATCTCAAGCACGGTATCGAAGAAAAACAGGCTTTGATCGAGCTGCTCGACTTTATTGGTAATCGCCCTTTAGTTGGCTATCACATCCGCTATGACAAGAAAATTCTCGACCGCGCCTGTTTAAAACAACTCGGATTTCCACTGCCTAACCGGTTAGTCGAAGTGAGCCAGCTCTATCAAGAAAAACTCGAAAGACATCTACCCAATGCCTATTTTGATCTCAGTATGGACGCCATCTGTCGCCAGCTGGATCTACCTATCCCGGTCAATAAACATGATGCATTACAAGACGCTATCTCCGCTGCCCTGATCTTTGTTCGCCTTAAACACGGTGATTTACCTCGTTTCAACTCTTCTTATTCTTAATTCAACCATTGCCTCTCTACATAGAGAGCAATATCGCAAAAATGAACTTAACTCGCTATTTTGTAAGTGAAAAGCGGCGTCTCATCCTAAAGTCTAATTGTGGAAATCGCCGTCCTAGCCGAGAGTGATAGCACAACGACGGTCCTGTAATAGACTTAGAAACTGAACACAAAGGAAGTTGCCAGTTCATTAAGAATGTAGGCACAAGGAGAGATGCAATGAGTGAAGCCCACGTTTATCCGGTAAAAGAAAATATTAAATCAACCACACACGCGGATAATGACACTTACCTAGCCATGTACCAGCAATCTGTTTCTGACCCTGAAGGCTTTTGGGGTGAACACGGAAAAATCGTTGATTGGATTAAACCTTTCACACAGGTAAAAAATACTTCTTTCGACCCAGGCCACATTGATATTCGCTGGTTTGAAGATGGTACGCTTAACGTTTCGGCTAACTGTATCGACCGCCACCTTGCTGAGCGCGGTGATGAAGTCGCTATCATCTGGGAAGGCGATGACCCTGCTGATGATAAAACCCTAACCTTTAACGAACTGCACAAAGAAGTGTGCCTGTTTTCTAATGCTCTGAAAGAGCAAGGCGTACGTAAAGGCGATGTGGTTTGTTTATACATGCCAATGGTTCCAGAAGCTGCGGTTGCGATGCTGGCATGTACCCGTATCGGCGCAGTTCACACAGTGGTATTTGGCGGTTTCTCCCCAGAAGCACTATCTGGTCGTATTATCGATTCAAATTCTAAAGTCGTTATCACTGCCGATGAAGGCGTGCGTGGCGGCCGCGCTGTTCCACTGAAGAAGAATGTCGATGAAGCACTGACTAACCCTGAAGTGAAGAACATCGAAAAGGTTGTGGTATTCAAACGTACTGGCGGCGATGTTGCTTGGCACGAACACCGTGATGTGTGGTGGCATGATGCTATCGCAAACGTATCGGCGGATTGTCCACCAGAAGAGATGAATGCGGAAGATCCACTATTCATTCTTTATACATCAGGCTCAACAGGCAAACCTAAGGGTGTGATGCACACCACAGGTGGCTACCTAGTTTATGCAGCCATGACATTCAAATACGTATTCGATTATCAAGAAGGCGAAACTTTCTGGTGTACTGCGGATGTGGGTTGGATTACCGGTCACACTTACCTTGTTTACGGACCGCTTGCCAATGGTGCGAAAACCATCCTGTTTGAAGGCGTGCCGAATTACCCGAACACAAGCCGCATGAGTGAAGTAGTTGATAAGCATCAAGTTAATATTCTTTATACTGCGCCAACGGCGATTCGCGCCCTAATGGCGAAGGGTAATGAAGCGGTTGAAGGGACTTCTCGTGACAGCCTAAGAGTCATGGGATCGGTAGGTGAACCTATCAACCCAGAAGCGTGGGAGTGGTACTACAAAACAATTGGTAACGAGCAGTCTCCAATTGTCGATACATGGTGGCAAACAGAAACGGGCGGCATCTTAATCGCTCCACTACCGGGCGCAACAGACCTAAAACCGGGTTCAGCGACTCGTCCATTCTTCGGTGTGCAACCCGCGCTTGTCGACAACATGGGCAACATCATTGAGGGTGCAACAGACGGCAACCTTGTGATTCTTGACTCTTGGCCAGGCCAGATGCGTACCGTTCATGGTGATCATGACCGTTTCGAACAAACTTACTTCTCTACCTTTAAAGGTATGTACTTTACCAGTGATGGTGCTCGTCGTGATGAAGACGGTTACTACTGGATTACGGGCCGTGTCGATGACGTGCTTAACGTATCAGGTCACCGTATGGGTACCGCTGAAATTGAATCGGCGCTAGTGGCGTTCGATAAGATTGCAGAAGCAGCGATTGTCGGTATTCCTCATGATATTAAAGGCCAAGCAATTTACGCTTATATCACGCTTAATGATGGTGAGTTCCCAACCGCAGAGCTTCATAAAGAAGTGAAAGACTGGGTACGTAAAGAGATTGGCCCAATCGCAACACCAGACGTTCTACATTGGACAGACTCTCTGCCAAAAACTCGTTCAGGTAAAATCATGCGTCGTATCCTGCGTAAGATTGCCACTGGCGATACTGGCAACCTAGGCGATACGTCGACACTGGCAGACCCAAGCGTGGTCGATAAGCTGATTGCAGAGAAAGCAGAATTGGCATAAGCAACCCGTTACATTAGCTTATCACTGTTTAAAACAGCCATTAATAAACCGTCACCTATGTGGCGGTTTTTTTATGGCTGATCTTGATCTCAAATATCTTCGATAAAATTAAGGCAATCGCGGTTTTTTGTTAAGTTGATAACAATTCCATGCCGTACTTATAGGAGATTAGACCAGTAAATTGCTGCGATTTGCGCTGAATTAGCTATAATCTGGTTCTAATTTTTAAATTTGGGTTTTTCTTACTGGAAATTAACCCCAAATTTTCAATAAAATGGCAACATTCACATTCGTAAACACGATAAAGGAAGATAGCCCCACAATGTCTACAAAGTTTCGCATTCTAGTTTTAAATGGCCCAAACCTTAACCTGTTAGGCCTTAGAGAGCCTGCACACTACGGTTCTCAAACACTTGACCAGATTATTAGCTCTTTGACCGAGCAAGCGAAAACACAAGATGTTGAGCTGTCTCACTTCCAGTCAAATCGTGAGTATGAACTGATTGAAGCTATCCATAGTGCTTATCAAAATGTTGATTTTATTATTATCAACCCAGCGGCCTTTACACATACCAGTGTGGCGTTGCGTGATGCACTACTTGGTGTTGCTATCCCATTTATTGAGGTTCATCTATCGAATGTTCACGCACGTGAACCATTCCGCCACCACTCTTACCTATCTGATAAAGCAGAAGGTGTGATTTGTGGCTTAGGTGCCCAAGGTTATCAATTTGCTTTGACGGCTGCGCTCAACAAGCTCAACGCAAAGTAAATAAAAACAACGAACTATTACTAACCTACTCAGTCAAAGAGTAAGTTCAATCAACAGATAAAGAGAAAGAAACAATGGATATTCGCAAAATCAAAAAGCTAATCGAATTGGTTGAAGAGTCTGGTATTTCTGAGCTAGAAATCTCTGAAGGTGAAGAGTCAGTACGAATCAGTCGTAACAGCCCTGTATCTGCAGCGCCTATTCAATATGCAGCGGCTCCAGCTCCTGTAGCGGCAGCAGCACCTGCGGCGGCACCTGTAGCAGCAGAAGCAGCAGCTCCTGCAGTTCCAGCTGGTCACCAAGTTCTTTCTCCAATGGTTGGTACTTTCTACGGCGCTCCAAGCCCAGATGCAAAACCATTCGTTAAAGTTGGTCAATCTGTAACTGCTGGCGAAACTCTATGTATCGTTGAAGCAATGAAAATGATGAACCAAATCGAAGCTGATAAGTCTGGTGTTGTAACAGCAATCCTAGTTGAAGACGGTCAACCAGTAGAATTCGACCAAGCTCTAGTAATTATCGAATAATAGAGAGCACTTATTATGTTAGATAAATTAGTAATCGCGAACCGTGGTGAAATTGCACTGCGTATTCTGCGAGCATGTAAAGAGCTTGGCATCAAAACGGTAGCGGTTCACTCAACCGCTGACCGTGATCTTAAGCACGTACTTCTTGCTGACGAAACCATTTGTATTGGTCCAGCTCGCGGTATCGATAGCTACCTGAACATCCCTCGTATCATCAGCGCAGCTGAAGTTACAGGTGCAGTCGCTATTCACCCAGGCTACGGCTTCCTATCTGAAAATGCAGACTTTGCAGAACAGGTAGAGCGCAGTGGTTTTATCTTCGTTGGCCCTAAAGCTGAAACCATTCGCATGATGGGTGACAAAGTGTCAGCTATCACGTCAATGAAAAAAGCGGGTGTACCTTGTGTACCAGGTTCTGACGGCCCTCTTGACGACGACGAAGCGAAAAACAAAGCGCACGCTAAGCGTATTGGCTTCCCTGTAATCATCAAGGCGTCTGGCGGCGGCGGCGGTCGTGGTATGCGTGTTGTTCGTACTGAAAAAGAACTAACAGAAGCTATCGCGATGACGCGTGCTGAAGCAAAAGCATGTTTCAATAACGACATGGTTTACATGGAAAAATTCCTAGAAAACCCACGTCACATTGAAGTACAAGTGCTTGCAGATGGCCAAGGTAATGCTATCCACCTAGGTGAGCGTGACTGTTCAATGCAGCGTCGTCACCAGAAAGTTGTGGAAGAAGCTCCAGCACCTGGTATCACTGAAGAAATGCGTAAATACATCGGCGACCGTTGTACTCGTGCATGTCTTGAGATTGGTTACCGCGGCGCAGGTACATTTGAATTCCTATACGAGAACGGTGAGTTCTACTTCATCGAAATGAACACTCGTATTCAGGTTGAGCACACGATTACTGAAATGGTAACGGGTATCGATCTAGTGAAAGAGCAACTTCGCATTGCTGCTGGTCAGCCTCTATCATTCACACAGGATGATATTAAGCTGCGCGGCCACTCAATCGAATGTCGTATCAATGCTGAAGATCCAGTTCGTTTCCTACCTTCACCAGGTAAGATTGAACGTTTCCACGCACCAGGCGGCATGGGTGTTCGTTGGGAATCTCATATCTACACTGGCTACACAGTGCCACCGCATTACGATTCAATGATCGGCAAGCTGATCACTTACGGTGAGAACCGTGACGTAGCGATTGCACGTATGAAGAACGCACTAGCAGAAATGATTGTTGAAGGTATCAACGTCAATACTGAGCTGCAATTAGCGATTATGAACGACGAAAACTTCCAACACGGTGGTGCAAACATCCACTACCTTGAGAAGAAGCTTGGTCTGCAATAGAAGCTTGGTCTGCAACAGAAGCAGGTCTTCCATAATATGTTCTCTGTAGAACAGTACTAAATGCTCACTTCGGTGGGCATTTTTGTTTTTAAACACTCGCAAAAATCAATCGCTAATCCCTCTTATAATCCGCGGTGTTTTGGTGAATTTGCTCATATTTTCTGCTAGACTCCCCATCCAATTTTTCTCATATAGAAGATGCAGCCATGCCTTGGATTCAAATCAAGCTTAATGCGACCAATGAAAATGCCGAACAAATCGGCGACATGTTAATGGAAGAGACTGGTGCTCTTTCTGTAACTTTCCTGGATGCACAAGATACCCCTGTATTTGAGCCTCTGCCGGGTGAAACTCGCCTTTGGGGTGATACTGACATTCTAGCGCTTTACGACGCTGAGACTGATACTGGTGTCGTTCTAGCGCAGATTAAAGCAAGCAACATGTTCCCTGCAGACTTTGCTCATAAAGTAGAGCAAATTGAAGACAAGGATTGGGAACGTGAATGGATGGACAACTTCCACCCAATGAAGTTTGGTGAGCGTCTTTGGATCTGCCCTAGCTGGCGTGATATCCCAGAACCTGACGCTGTGAACGTCATGCTAGACCCTGGTCTTGCATTTGGTACCGGTACTCACCCAACAACAGCATTGTGTCTTGAATGGCTGGAAGGCTTAGACCTGACAGGCAAGACCGTGATCGACTTCGGTTGTGGTTCAGGCATTCTTGCGATCGCTGCGATCAAACTGGGCGCTGCAAAAGTTATCGGGATCGACATTGATCCTCAAGCTCTGCTTGCTTCAAAAGACAACGCACAACGCAATGGTGTTGCTGAGCAGCTAGAGGTGTTCCTACCTCAAGATCAACCTGAAGGTCTGATTGCTGACGTTGTCGTTGCTAACATTCTTGCAGGTCCATTACGCGACCTTTCAGGCATCATCAAAGGCCTAATTAAGCCAACTGGCGTGCTTGCGATGTCGGGTGTTTTGGATACACAAGCAGAAGATGTTGCGACTTATTATCGTGATGAGCTTCACATTGATCCAATCATTGAACAACAAGAATGGTGTCGAATCTCTGGTCGCAAGCAAGGCTAGACAAGACTTTGGGCGCTAATTGACTGAATTTTAAGCAAATCACAAAAACAAATTGTAAATGCTCAAATATTAGTCTTTTCACGCAGCGAAAAAATGCGTAAAATGCGCGCCCTTGCTGGTACAGAACTGTGATGACATTTTTTGAAAATCGGAAACTATCAACTTAAGAACAATCTAATCGTCGCTCCTATGGCTGGCGTAACGGATAGACCATTCCGTGAGTTGTGTCTTCGTTACGGTGCGGGGATGGCAGTCAGTGAAATGATGTCCTCCAATCCGAAAGTTTGGAAAACGTCAAAGTCTCAGCAGCGTATGGTACATGAAGGCGAATCGGGCATTCGTTCAGTACAAATCGCTGGTGCAGATCCACAGCTTATGGCCGAGGCTGCTCAATTCAATGTTGCTAACGGTGCGCAAATCATCGATATCAATATGGGTTGTCCAGCAAAAAAAGTGAATAAGAAGCTTGCGGGCTCAGCCCTACTTCAGCATCCAGAACTCATTGAAGACATTCTGAAGGCTGTGGTAAATGCTGTCGACGTTCCAGTAACGTTGAAAACGCGCACAGGCTGGGATACAGACAATAGAAACTGTGTCCAAATCGCTAAAATAGCCGAAGACTGCGGCATACAAGCTCTTGCCCTTCACGGGAGAACTCGCGCTTGTATGTACAAAGGTGAGGCAGAATACAAACACATTAAAGCAGCAAAACAAGCAGTATCTATTCCGGTTATCGCTAACGGTGATATCGATAGCCCTGAAAAAGCTAAGTTTGTGCTGGAGTACACTGGCGCTGATGCTTTAATGATAGGTCGACCTGCCCAAGGACGCCCTTGGATTTTTAACGAAATCCTACACTATTTGGAAAACGGCACCACGATGGACCCGCTCCCAACTTCGGAAGTGAAAGACATCATGCTTGGCCATGTTAACGCTCTACATGAATTTTATGGCGAGTTTTTAGGCCCCCGTATTGCTCGTAAGCATGTGGGTTGGTACCTAAAAGAACATGAACAAGCGAGTGAGTTTCGCCGTACCTTCAACGCATTCGAAGCAGGTGATCTGCAGCTTGAAGCGCTAGAAGGTTTTTTTGATAACGTTGCACCATAATTACGAGAAGAGCTAGACCGAATATGTTCGAACAAAATCTGACTTCAGAAGCATTGACAGTAACTACAGTTACATCACAAGACCAAATCACGCAGAAGCCTCTACGTGACTCAGTTAAAGCATCATTGAAAAATTACCTTGCTCAATTAAACGGTCAAGAAGTCAGCGAGTTATACGAATTAGTATTAGCTGAAGTTGAACAGCCACTACTAGACACTATCATGCAGTACACTCGCGGTAACCAAACTCGCGCAGCAACCATGATGGGTATTAACCGCGGTACTCTTCGCAAGAAACTTAAAAAATACGGCATGAACTAATCGTTCTTTCGTAATTAATTGAATTGAAAGCCAAGCTCATTTATTGAGTTTGGCTTTTTTTTGGCCTATTGATTATGTCGCTGAACAAGACTGCCTCGCTGAGTAACAAGGTTGTAAGGCAATAAGTAATAAGGCGGTAAGACAGCAAGGCAACATACCTAACGAATGCAAATCAGCTGCTATCGGCTTGGTTAGCTACAACAACGCCCCTTCTCAAGGTTTGCTGAGTCCAAGGCAGCCAGAATCGAACAATGGCTCGCATCGTCATCTATGTGGCCACAGCAGGCATCGTTGATTTTCTTGAGTGCCGTTCGAATTTTAGTAAGCTCCGTTATCTTTTCATCAATCATCTCTAATTTAGAAGAGGTGATCGACTTCACTTCAGCGCAACTGTGTTGAGTCGCTTCAAGACGAATCTCTAACAATTCTTTGATTTCATCTAAACTCAACCCTAACTCTTTAGATTTGAGAATAAACGTCACCTGCTTTTGGTTATTTTCATCATACAGACGATAACCCGACTCGCTGCGACTGGCTGGTGCAATCAGGTTATTCTTCTCATAAAAACGCAAGGTATCGGCTGTCACACCGCATCTTTTCGCCAATTCGCCAATCTGAAACATGTTTTTTCCTATTCTTTCATCCATTCCACTATTAACCTTGTTGTTACTTTTCAGGCTAAAATGGCACTTTTCATAATTAATTTTGAGATGCCAAACGATTGCGCGAGCTTTTTTGTAATAAATTAGTTAGAATCTGCGCCATCAAATTTGGAGTTGGTTATCTTATAGCTTGATTATAAGAACACCCAAAAGGTCTTTACCAAAACTGGCCAATATTTTATCTCTTACTGGTATCTAAGATACTCCACGCTGAGAAGATAGAAACAAGTTCTTTTTTGGCAAATATCTTTATTTTAACCCCATGAATTTGAGGAAATGGAAGCATGAATAACGCTCGTCCAATTCGCCGCGCTCTCATCAGCGTATCAGACAAAACTGGTATCGTTGAATTTGCACAAGCTCTTGCTAACCGTGGTGTAGATATCTTATCTACTGGTGGCACTGCTCGCCTGCTTGCTGAAAAAGGCATCTCTGTAACAGAAGTATCTGACTACACTGGCTTCCCAGAAATGATGGATGGCCGTGTTAAGACTCTGCACCCGAAAGTTCATGGTGGTGTTCTAGGCCGTCGTGGCCAAGATGATGACGTGATGGAAACTCACGGTATCAACCCTATCGATATGGTTGTTGTAAACCTATACCCATTCGCAGAAACCGTTGCTAAAGAAGGTTGTACCCTTGCTGACGCTGTTGAGAACATCGACATCGGTGGCCCAACCATGGTTCGCTCTGCGGCTAAAAACCACAAAGACGTAACGATCGTTGTAAACGCACACGACTACGAGCGTGTTGTGGCTGAAATGGACGCGAACGAGAAATCTCTAACACTAGAGACTCGCTTCGACCTCGCTATCGCAGCATTCGAACACACGGCTTCTTACGACGGTATGATCGCAAACTACTTCGGCACTATGGTTCCATCTTACGGTGAGAACAAAGAAGGCGACGAAGAGTCTAAATTCCCTCGCACGTTCAACCAACAGTTCGAGAAGAAGCAAGACATGCGCTACGGTGAAAACAGCCACCAAGCAGCAGCTTTCTACGTTGAAGCAAACCCTGAAGAAGCATCAGTTTCTACGGCTCGCCAAATCCAAGGAAAAGCGCTTTCTTACAACAACATCGCTGACACTGACGCAGCGCTTGAATGTGTGAAAGAGTTCGACCAGCCAGCATGTGTAATTGTTAAGCACGCTAACCCATGTGGTGTTGCACTAGGTGAAGACATCCTAGAAGCTTACGACCGCGCATTCAAAACAGACCCAACGTCTGCATTTGGCGGCATCATCGCATTCAACCGTGAACTAGACGCTGCAACAGCAACGGCTATCACTGAGCGTCAATTCGTTGAAGTTATCATTGCACCATCAGTTTCTGCTGAAGCAGTAGCAATCGTAGCGGCTAAGAAAAACCTTCGCCTGCTTGAGTGTGGTGAATGGACAACTAAGACAACTGGTTTTGACGTGAAACGCGTTAACGGTGGTTTGCTAGTTCAAGACCGCGACCAAGGCATGGTTTCTGAAGACGACCTAAAAGTAGTTTCTAAGCGTCAACCAACGGCTGAAGAGCTGAAAGATGCTCTATTCTGCTGGAAAGTAGCGAAGTACGTTAAGTCTAACGCGATTGTTTACTCGAAAGGTGACATGACGGTTGGTGTGGGCGCTGGCCAAATGAGCCGCGTTTACTCTGCGAAAATCGCAGGCATCAAAGCGGCAGACGAAGGTCTACAGGTTGAAGGTTGTGTGATGGCATCAGATGCATTCTTCCCATTCCGTGACGGTATCGACGCGGCAGCAGAAGCGGGCATCAAGTGTGTTATCCAACCGGGCGGCTCTATGCGTGATGACGAAGTTATCGCAGCAGCAGACGAACACGGCATGGCGATGATATTCACAGGCATGCGTCACTTCCGCCACTAATTTCCTCTTCGTATTTGGCACTGTGGCGTCGTTAGCTGCTTTCGCCCACCCCGGTCACATAGCGAGCTATGCTCCCGGGGATGGGCTCAATTGCTGCCTAGCCACATCACCAACTACTTTGAGCAAAACTTATAATTTTGTTTTTTAAATATTCCGATATTTGAAATACGTAGAGCAAGTCAGTGACTTTAGTTCAAGGAAAACACGCGGAGCTTATGACCATAAGTGAGCATGTTTGACACAGAAATAAAGGCTCTGAAGCAGCTATAAGGATTTTAAAACATGAATGTATTGATTATCGGTGCCGGCGGTCGTGAGCATGCACTTGGTTGGAAAGCGGCACAAAACCCAAACGTTGAAACAGTATTCATCGCTCCAGGTAACGCAGGCACTGCGCTTGAGCCTAAACTTGAGAACGTAAACATCGGTGTTGAAGACATCGCAGGTTTAGTGGCGTTTGCTCAAGAGAAAAAAATCGAACTGACTATCGTTGGCCCTGAAGCACCATTGGTTATTGGTGTGGTTGACGCATTCCGCGAAGTTGGCCTACCAATCTTTGGCCCAACTCAAGCGGCAGCACAGCTTGAAGGCTCTAAAGCATTCACCAAAGACTTCCTAGCTCGTCATGAGATCCCAACAGGTTACTACTCAAACTTCACTGAGATTGAGCCAGCTATCGCTTACGTTCGCGAGCAAGGTGCTCCAATCGTAGTAAAAGCTGACGGTCTTGCGGCTGGCAAAGGCGTTATCGTTGCGATGACCCTTGAAGAAGCAGAAGACGCAATCAAAGACATGCTAGCAGGCAACGCATTTGGCGAAGCAGGCAGCCGCGTGGTTATCGAAGAGTTCCTTGAAGGCGAAGAAGCAAGCTTCATCGTTATGGTTGACGGTTCTAGCGTACTGCCTATGGCCACCAGCCAAGACCACAAACGTGTTGGCGACAAAGACACAGGCCCTAATACTGGCGGCATGGGTGCTTACTCCCCAGCTCCAGTCGTGACTCCAGAAATCCATAACCGTATTCTTGAAGAAGTTATCTACCCAACGGTACGTGGTATGGACGCAGAAGGCGCACCTTACACTGGTTTCCTTTACGCTGGCCTAATGATCGATGCTGACGGCACACCTAAAGTTATCGAATACAACTGCCGCTTCGGCGATCCAGAAACGCAACCTATCATGATGCGTATGGAATCAGACCTTGTTGAGCTTTGCCTAATGGCTATCGACGAGAAACTCGACGAAGCAGAATCTAAGTGGGATCCACGCGCTTCTATCGGTGTTGTTCTTGCGGCTGGCGGTTACCCTGCTGATTACGCAAAAGGTGACGTTATTTCACTGCCGACAAGCGAAGTTGAAGGCCAAAAGGTTTTCCATGCAGGTACCACAAATAACCAAGCTGGCGACGTTGTGACAAACGGCGGCCGCGTGCTATGTGCAACTGCACTGGGCAACACGGTTTCTGAAGCTCAGGAGCGCGCTTACGCGTTAACTAAGCAAGTTAGCTGGAATGGTATGTTCCACCGCAATGACATTGGTTACCGTGCGATTGCGCGCGAGCAAGAGCAGTAATCTCTCTCGAACAATCTATCTCTAACTCATTGCAGTTAGTTGAATCAAAAAAGGCGCCTAGGGCGCCTTTTTTAATATTTAAAATGCATTATGTTCGCTTACCAAGCGTTTGGCCTATTGTAGGTCAAAAGCTCTCTACTCACTGAGAAGTGATGGCCTTTGAATACATTGATGGTTCTCATCGGCTAATACTAGCAGCTCAGCAACCGACACTTTACGTGACGACACTTTACCCACAAGAGCACCATAACTCTCTACTGAAGCAAGACGATTGACAACGATTCTTGGTAAGGTCTTGTTAAACTCAAAATACTCGAATTGATCGCCAGAACACGTCTCAAAAATCTCACCATTCCAGTAGCCCTGAAGAAGTTCTAATCCTTCATCATTTTGCTTCTCTGTAATATCGAGAACCGAAATCGCCTGCTTTTGGTAGTTATCCAGCTGCTCTGATTGAAGTGGCAAGATTTTGCTACCGATTCGGTATTGTTGATACACAGCCTCGCCAGACTGATTAAAGCGCACATGAACACGATAAGGTGCTAACGCTTGTGAATCGTCACGTAGCTCGCCTTCACGAATAAATTCACGCAGCACACCACCGGACCAAGCATAATCGGTTTTGTACCAGCCATAGTCACCCATTGTGACGTAATCAGCAGAAGTGTGTGGTTGTGTTAGCTTGTTGGTTACCCAGAAGAAACTTGTCGCGTCGCCCATGACTTGGCCGCCGGTATAGGTTTCAAATTGCTCTAGGTTTTTGCCGGGGCTTGTTGAAGAACAGCCGAGAAGAAATGTAGATAAGAGTGAAACGAGAAGAAATGCTTTTTTCATAAAACCTGTACCGAGGTGAGAGTAAAACTACCTCGGTACAGTTTAGATTATTTTACTGAATCTTTCAGCGCTTTACCTGCAACAAATGCTGGAACATTTGCAGCAGCGATTTGGATCTCATCACCAGTTTTTGGGTTACGACCAGTGCGAGCTGCACGGTGGTTTACTTTAAAAGTACCAAAACCAATTAGCTGTACTTGATCGCCATCTTTAAGAGTCTCAGTCACGCCGCCAAGAGTTGCTTCTAGAGCCGCTTTAGCTTGTGCTTTCGAAAGGTCCGCTTTTTCAGCAATAAAGTCGATTAATTGAGTCTTGTTCATTTTAGGTTTCCCTTCTTAGTATTTTCGAATTCAATTAACTCTAAAACATAAATGCCCTATCTGGCAAAGGTTTGTCGTCGATCTTTAGCTCTAATGCCGTAGTTTTAGCCATAATATGAGTAATAACTCACAATTTGTTACTGATTTTATTGAGTAAGCCCTTGTTTAAAAGGGGCTGAGAGTGAAATTAATGATGACCTAGCCACTACTTATTCTCTATAATCCACCTTGAATCGCTGACAAAGCGTACAATTTAATTTAAGGGCAAACATGCTGCTGCTAACTATTTACGTCTCCATTGCTATTGGAGTTTCTTTCATTTGTTCTGTTTTGGAAGCTGTACTTTTGAGTATTAGTCCGAGCTACATCGCTCAACTAAAACAAAATGGGAACCCTGCAGCCGCGTCTTTAGACAAACTGAAAACAGATATTGATCGCCCGCTCGCGTCAATTTTAACGCTCAACACCATCGCACATACTATTGGTGCGGCAACCGCAGGTGCACAAGCCGCTGTTGTTTTTGGTAGCCAATGGCTAGGTGTTTTCTCTGCCGTGCTCACTCTGGGCATTCTGGTGTTGTCTGAGATTGTTCCAAAAACGATTGGTGCGACCTACTGGCGTCAACTTGCTCCAGCATCGTCAACGGTACTGCGTTGGATGGTGTTCTTCCTAACTCCGTTTGTTTGGTTCTCAGAGCAAATTACTAAACGTCTAGCTCGTGGTCACCAAGCACCTAAGATGCGTGACGAACTATCAGCGATGGCTATTTTGGCAAAAGAGAGTGGCGAGTTCGCAGAAGGCGAATCAAAAATCCTCAGCAACCTATTAGGCATTCAAGATGTGCCTGTTACCCAAGTCATGACACCTCGACCGGTTGTATTCCGTGTAGATGCAGAGATGAGCGTCAATGTGTTCCTTGAAAAACATAAAGACACGCCGTTCTCACGTCCTTTGGTCTACAGCGAACAGAGTGACAATATCATTGGTTTTGTTCACCGTCTGGAGCTGTTTAGATTGCAACAAGCGGGTTGCGGCGAAAAAGCGTTAGGCGAAGTCATGCGCCCTATCCACGTGTTATTGAACAACATGGGTCTAGCTAAAGCCTTTGACCAAATGATGGCAAATCGCCTGCAATTGTCTTTGGTTGTTGATGAATACGGCACCATTCAGGGCATCATAACCCTAGAAGACATCTTTGAGCATTTAGTTGGCGAAGAGATCGTTGATGAAGCGGACAAGACCACAGACATGCAAGAACTTGCGTTTCAGCGTTGGGAAAAATGGAAAGAGACACATGGCGTTATCGAAAACCGTGATGAAGAGGACGAGCTAGAGAAAGAAACTCCAGCCGACAACGATGCCTCAGATTCAAAATCAGCGGATGATGACGACGCATCAAAAGATAATGCCTCAAAAGACAAAGCTCAGAACTAACAGCTAAGAAAAAGACGCTTAATCGAAACTTGATAGCGTCAGATACAACAAAGGCTCCCTAGGGAGCCTTTGTTTTTTCATTCTATTCGCTACAACTCAACATCCGTTATAACGCGACACCAATATTGCTCACTGGGTCTTCACGCAGTTCATGACGCAGATCTTTAATCAGTTCAAGGTCGCGCTCTGTCGTTTCACGAAGTGGTCGGAAGATCGCCCATTGAACGTCCCATTCTTCACATACCGCTTCATTTTCTTTCTGGTTTTCGTTCGTGACTTCTTCAGCACCTTGAGCGAATTCAAGTTCTGCAACCGTCTTAACCGACTGTTGGCTCACTTTAATTACCGATTCAAGCATGTGTTCACGATCAAGCAGACCATGTATTAACGTTGCTAAGCCTTGGCATGCGTCCATTGCTGGATAAACACCATAAAAGTCAAAATCATCACCGCTAGGGAATAGCTCTTCTACTTTCTCAAGTTGACGCTCAAAGTTCACCTTTGCCGTTTTAACCGTTAGGATTTCCCAAATGCTATCCAAAACATCACGATAGATTCGAGCTTCCGCAAATTCTGTATTCTCACAAAACATGGCATAGTTAGGATACATACGCTCACATAGACACGCCATAAAGGTAATTTGTTGCCAAGGTTCTAACTTTTCAAGACGAACCTGCAATGGATTCTGAAGCATAGTCACTCAATAATTGCAGAAAAAGACAGCGAAAGTGTACTTGATAAACCCTGGGGGGAAAAGGTAAGCCGATGAACAATTTTACGAATAAGCTCTATATTCTTACCGAGCATGACGATACTTACACGCAACTGATTGTAAACCGAGATTTACCTGACCTAGAAATCACCACAAACCCAGAGTTAGCGGAGATCGTCTTGGCCTCTCCTCCCCTCATAGCAGAGCGTCTTGATGAATTTAAGCATCTGGATTGGGTGCAAAGTACCTATGCAGGGATCAACAAATTAACCCAGCCGAATTTGCGTCAGGATTACACATTGACCAACGTCAAAGGCATCTTCGGCCCTGCCATTGCCGAATACGTATTGGGTTACACAATCAGCCACTTTAGACACTTCACTCATTACCACCAGCAACAACAACAGCGAAACTGGCAGCCACAGCTTTATACCAACCTAACCGACAAAACCATGGTGATTTTGGGAACCGGTTCAATTGGCAGCCATTTGGCGAAAGCCGCTTCTGCATTTGGTATCCATACCATTGGGGTCAACCGGACAGGTATCCCATCAAAGCAAGAAACCTTCAAAGACACTTTCCACATTAATGAATTAGAAGCCGCCCTCAAACAAGCGGATATTGTGGTGAACACACTGCCATCAACGGATGAGACCTACCAACTACTGAATCAAACCACCTTAAGCTACTGCTCTAACGTATTGCTGTTTAATGTGGGTCGCGGGGAAAGCGTAGACAATAAAGCGTTACTGCTTGCGATTAAGAATAAATGGGTTGAACACGCTTTCTTGGATGTCTTTGAATGCGAACCCCTCACGCAAGAACACCCGTTTTGGAAATTACCGCAAGTAACCATTACACCGCACATTGCGGCTCTAAGTGAGCCAAGACAGGTGGTGGAGATCTTCGCCAATAATTACCAACAATGGCGAGATGGTTTTACACTTAATCACACCATTAATTTTGATAAAGGCTACTGATGTTCTCGTCACTGCTCACCGAGATACGACAATGCACCGCTTGTGAGCCTCATTTATCACACGGTGATTCAGGCACACCCAAACGCGCGCTTGTTAATCATAGGGCAAGCGCCCGGCATCAAGGTTCATGAATCATCTATCCCTTGGAACGATGCCAGTGGCGAGCGATTAAGAGAATGGTTAGGGATGGATAGCGATACGTTTTATGACGAGCAAAAAGTCGCGATTGTCCCGATGGGTTTTTGCTATCCAGGAAAGGGCAAAAGTGGCGATCTACCACCACGAAAAGAGTGCGCCGCGTTATGGCACCAAAAAGTGCTGCAATCACTGCCCAACATTCAAATGACCTTGCTGATTGGTCAGTATGCGCAAAACTATTATCTAAAAGATAAAACCACCAGCACACTCACTGAAACGGTGCGTAACTGGCAGGCTTGGGCTCCAGAATTTTTGCCACTTCCCCACCCGTCACCACGTAATAACATCTGGCTCAAAAAGAACCCATGGTTCGAAAGTGAAGTCATTCCCTATATCAGGAAGCACGTATCAGAGCATTTGGCCTACCATGATCCAAATACCTAATTAGCTGCACATCAACGATGATTAAGCCGATATTGGGTGCGGATAAAAAGATAATAAAAAAGCGCTGCCGATTTCTCGACAGCGCTTTTTCTATAAACACATACTGAATTACTTGTGGTATGGCTTAGATAGGTCGTGAACTGCGTCCACAAATACACCAGCATTTTCTGGTGGCACATCTAAGTGAATACCATGGCCAAGGTTAAATACGTGGCCAGTACCGCCGTCACCAAAACCTTCAAGGATAGTGCCGACTTCTTCACGAATACGCTCAGGTTGTGCATAAAGTACTGATGGGTCCATGTTGCCTTGTAGAGCCACTTTATCGCCAATACGTGCTTTTGCATCAGCAATATTGATTGTCCAGTCTAGGCCAACTGCATCACAGCCAGTCGCTGCGATAGATTCTAGCCACATGCCACCGTTCTTAGTGAACAGAGTAACCGGTACACGGCGACCTTCGTTTTCACGGATTAGGCCATCGACAATTTTGTGCATGTACTGCAGTGAGAACAGGTTGTAGTCACGCGGAGTAAGTACACCACCCCATGTGTCGAATACCATTACCGATTGAGCACCCGCTTTAATTTGCGCGTTCAGGTATTCAATAACAGTGTCAGCAAGCTTATCGAGAAGTAAGTGCAGCGTTTGTGGTTCTGCATACATCATCTTCTTGATTTTAGTAAACGCCTTCGAGCTGCTGCCTTCAACCATGTAAGTCGCCAATGTCCAAGGGCTACCAGAGAAACCAATCAGTGGTACTTCGCCTTTCAGATCTTTACGGATCTGACGAACAGCGTTCATTACGTATTGAAGCTCACCTTCTGGATCAGGTAGGCCAATTTTCTCTACGTCAGCTTTACAAGTAATCGGACGCTCAAATTTAGGGCCTTCACCTGTTTCGAAGTACAAACCTAAACCCATCGCATCTGGGATAGTTAGGATGTCAGAGAACAAGATTGCCGCATCAAGAGGGAAACGACGCAAAGGCTGAAGTGTTACTTCTGATGCTAGTTCCGCGTTCTTGCACAAAGACATGAAGTCGCCTGCTTCTGCACGCGTTGCTTTGTATTCAGGAAGATAGCGACCCGCTTGGCGCATCATCCATACTGGAGTGCAATCAACAGGCTGCTTTAAAAGTGCGCGTAAATAGCGATCATTTTTTAATTCGGTCATTCCGTTCAATTCCAATTCAATCTTGTCTAGTTTTGATGGCAAGTATTCTAACACTGATTGAGGGGTAAAAGCTGTGTGCTTTGCAACCTAGATCAAGTTATTAACTTTTAAATCAATGCTTAATTTGCACCCAATTGCAGGCGCATGTTAAAAATTTGTTCGCTAGCGAAAATTACAATTATAACATCTGAGTAGTCACTACTCAGCATCTCATAACGACATCTTACTTACCCCCTCCACTTGTGGAGGGTTTTTTTTAGCTTTTGACCACCCATAGGCCAAATACCATCACAGGCCAATTAGTGCTCGAGCGCCTGCTCCGTCACTGCGTCTTTCATCACGTCATCGACTGTTTTCTCAATCAATTGTCTCGCAATGGTTCCAACGGGAGCAACATCCGGCAAGCTTGTTACATCAAACCATTGTGCATCCGACAGTTCACTGTAATCTGGTTTGAGCGTTCCACCAGCATAGTCAGCGAGAAAGGCCATCATCATACTCGATGGAAACGCCCATGGCTGGCTACCAAAGTAGCGAATATTACTCACATCGATACCCGTTTCTTCTTTGACTTCTCGCGCCACACACTGTTCTAAGGTTTCTCCAACCTCTAGAAAGCCCGCTATCACGGTATACATGCCTGTTTTATGCCTTGGGTGCTGCGCAAGCAATATCTTGTTGTCGTTTCGCACAGCGACAATGATGCACGGGAAGATACGAGGGTAATGAAGAGTTCGACAGTCACCACACTGCATCGCAACCTGATTGTGATTCAAATGATTACGACCGCCGCACTGTGGACAAAAACGCATACTTTGAGTCATGTGCCCGTACTGGATAGCCTTACTTGCCATAAGAAAGCTCGATTCAGACCAGTGCAATAACTCACGTAGGTTGACCATGGTCAGTTCACTCTCGACATCGCAATCGTTGAGCCAATAGACCTGACGTCCTTGATGCTGGCCAATACAGATAGCGTGTTCAACACTGAGCCCTAACTCATCAGCCGAGCCATAAGGAAACTGATCATTATTAACCCAAATATCACTACCAGAAACGACGCACCAGTAAGCTTGCTCTGTCATTTTTGTGTCACTTTTTTTTAACATCCCTATGCCTCATTGCTTGCAGTTCGTTCATTTTACTGGCAATCTAATTTCATACTAGAGTTGTAGCAGAGAATATTTCAAGCTATTACTTTTAGTAGTTACCAATAAACGGACCTTGCTTAGGCAATTACCATGATCACAAGGTTGTGATCAGATCATGAGGACATGGTCATGCTAAATAAATTCAAACAAATACAAGAACAATGGGGTGGCTCTAATGAGGTCATCGATCATTGGCTCGAAACTCGACAGTCTCTAATCGTTGAGTATTGTAAGCTTGCCGCTCTACAGCCTTCATCGTCGAAAGCAACGGCAATTACCGAACTGCCTTCTCCAGAAGCGCTCCAAAAATTCAGCCAACATCTTGTTGATTACATCTCCGAAGGTCATTTCAAAATCTATGACATGGTGATGGACAAGTGGCAGTCTACAGGCTTCAAAGCAACAGACGAAATTAACCAATCTTATGGTCATATCGTCCTTACCACAGAGCCACTACTTAACTTTACCGATAAGTACGCCGCTATCAAAGCCAGCGATGCATTAGAGAGCTTTGACAGCGATTTATCTTTGATTGGTGAGATTATTGAGGCGAGGTTTGAGGTTGAAGATCAACTGATACAGCAAATTGCCGATAGCCTAGCGGTTCCGCCAGGAGCATAGTTGGCTAACTATCTTGTAAGCTTGCCTCTGTGCAAGCTTTTTGTTTTGTCTATGAATCATGAACATCATCTACCTCTAGAAGCCTAGAGCTTGATAGTCTGCGACCCATTGATGCTCTCTTATTGCTATCTATCCGCACACATTCCCGCATATCAGCAACCTACACATCTAGCTTACGATTCTCTATATAGCTCCGTAGAGACAGTAACGTCATTAACGCTACTCTAGAAATGAAACACATGGCTCACTTGCAACTTGTACCAAAGAGACAAGTTTTCCCCTGCAAGATTAATCCGATTTAAGCCAAACAACAGATACAAAAAAGGCACCCGAAGGTGCCTTTTTTCTTATCTCACTCTTAGAGACTACTCGTAGAGCTTACTCTTCTGAAGAGAAACCAGCGTTTAGAAGTGCTGCTAGATTGTCAGTAGCTTGTTCAGCTGAAGGACCTTCTTGCTCTTCTTCACGTTGCTTTTGACGCTCTTGGTGGTATGCGAAACCAGTACCAGCTGGGATCAGACGACCAACAATTACGTTCTCTTTCAGACCGCGAAGGTCATCACGCTTACCAGAAACCGCAGCTTCTGTTAGTACGCGAGTCGTTTCTTGGAACGATGCAGCTGAGATGAATGACTCAGTTGCAAGAGATGCTTTAGTAATACCTAGTAGATCACGTTCGAAACGTACGAGTTCTTTACCTTCAGCTTCTAGCTTACGGTTAGCAATCTTAACATTGTGGTACTCAACTTGTTCGCCAGGTAGGAACGGAGAGTCACCAGAATGAGTGATTGTACACTTACGTAGCATTTGACGAACGATAGTCTCGATGTGCTTATCGTTAATCTTTACGCCTTGTAAGCGGTAAACTTCTTGAACTTCGTTCGCGATGTACTGAGTTACTGCGTGGATACCACGTAGACGCAGGATATCGTGTGGAGTTTCAGGACCGTCGGCGATTACATCACCACGTTCAATCTTCTCACCTTCGAACACGTTCAATTGACGGTGCTTAGGAATCATCTCTTCGTAAGCGTCACCGCCTTCACGAGTGATTACTAGACGACGCTTACCTTTCGTTTCTTTACCAAACGACACAGTACCTGTGTGCTCAGCAAGGATCGCAGGCTCTTTAGGCTTACGAGCTTCGAATAGGTCAGCTACGCGTGGTAGACCACCGGTGATATCTTTGTTTCCGCTCGATTTTTGAGGGATACGAGATAGTGTGTCACCAATGCCAACTTCAGCGCCATCTTCGATGTTTACAATCGCTTTGCCAGGTAGGAAGTAGTGAGCTGGCATATCAGTACCAGGGATCATTACGTCGTTACCTTGCTCATCAACAAGTTTGATAGCTGGACGCATATCTTTACCTGCTGCTGGGCGAGCTGCTGCGTCTGTTACTTCACTTGAAGAAAGACCAGTTAGATCGTCAGTTTGACGAGAAACTGTAATACCATCGATCATATCTACGAATTGGATACGACCTGCCACTTCAGTGATGATTGGCATGGTATGCGCTTCCCAGTTAGCTACAACTTCACCAGCAGTAACTGCTGCGTTGTCGCCTTTGGTTAGCATCGAACCGTAAGGAAGTTTGTGCTTCTCTTTAGTACGGCCGAATTCATCAATAATCGTCATCTCAGATGCACGAGAAGTGATAACCAGTTTCTTATCTTTGTTAACTACAAACTTAGCATTGTGAAGTTTCACAGTACCAGTTGTCTTAGCTTGGATGCTGTTCTCTGCTGCTGCAGTAGATGCTGCACCACCGATGTGGAACGTACGCATTGTAAGCTGTGTACCCGGTTCACCGATAGATTGTGCAGCGATAACACCAACTGCTTCACCTTGGTTCACTAGGTGGCCACGTGCTAGGTCACGACCGTAACACTGTGCACAACAACCGAAGTCTGCATCACAGGTAACAACTGAGCGCACTTTCATGCTATCTACAGAGTTGTCTTCCATGATTTGACACCACTTCTCATCAATCAGAGTATTACGTGGAATCAGTACATCTTCAGTACCAGGCTTAAGAACATCTTCAGCAACTACACGACCAAGAGCAAGCTCAGAAAGTGCAACTTTAACGTCACCACCTTCGATGTGAGGCATCATGTCGATACCTTCATGCGTGCCACAGTCATGTTCGTGTACTACAACGTCTTGTGCTACGTCTACTAGACGACGAGTTAGGTAACCCGAGTTAGCTGTTTTCAGTGCTGTATCCGCAAGACCCTTACGAGCACCGTGCGTTGAGATAAAGTACTGAAGGACGTTTAGACCTTCTTTAAAGTTCGCAGTGATCGGCGTTTCGATGATAGAACCATCTGGACGCGCCATCAGACCACGCATACCTGCTAGCTGACGAATCTGAGCTGCAGAACCACGTGCGCCTGAATCGGCCATCATGTAGATGCTGTTGAACGATTCTTGCTGTTCTTCTTCGCCGTCACGGTTAATAACTGTTTCAGAAGAAAGGTTATCCATCATTGCTTTCGCAACACGGTCGTTCGTAGACGCCCAGATATCGATAACTTTGTTGTAACGCTCACCCGCAGTAACAAGACCAGATTGGAATTGCTCTTGGATTTCGCGAACTTCTTCTTCTGCATCAGAAATTTCAGTGTACTTCGCCGCTGGAACAACCATATCGTCGATACCAACAGAAACACCTGAAAGTGCTGCGTATGCAAAACCTGCGTACATGATTTGGTCAGCAAAGACTACTGTGTCTTTTAGACCAAGCTTACGGTAACACTCGTTAAGAAGAGTAGAGATCTGCTTCTTACCTAACTTTTGGTTAACGATGCTGTACGGAAGGCCTCTAGGAACGATCTGCCAAAGCATTGCACGACCTACAGTCGTATCAACTAGGCCAGTGTTCGTTGTGCTGTTGCCGTCTTCGTCTACTACAGTTTCAGTGATACGTACTTTAACGCGAGCGTGTAGCTCAGCAGTCTTAGTACGGTATGCCTTTTCAGCCTCTTCAGGGCCAGCAAGGTACATACCTTCACCTTTCACGTTGATCTTGTCACGTGTCATGTAGTAAAGACCCAATACAACATCCTGAGAAGGAACGATGATCGGATCACCTGATGCTGGCGACAGAATGTTATTCGTCGACATCATTAGGGTACGAGCTTCTAGCTGTGCTTCTAAAGTTAGAGGCACGTGTACAGCCATTTGGTCACCATCGAAGTCGGCGTTGTATGCCGCACACACTAGTGGGTGAAGCTGAATCGCTTTACCTTCGATTAGTACTGGTTCAAACGCTTGGATACCTAGACGGTGAAGTGTAGGTGCACGGTTAAGCAGTACTGGGTGTTCGCGGATAACTTCGTCTAGGATATCCCAAACGATCGCTTCTTCGCGCTCTACCATTTTCTTAGCAGCTTTGATTGTCGTAGCCATGCCACGAGTTTCTAACTTGCTGTAGATGAATGGTTTAAATAGCTCAAGTGCCATCTTCTTAGGAAGACCACACTGGTGTAGACGAAGGTATGGACCAACTGTGATTACAGAACGGCCAGAGTAGTCTACACGTTTACCTAGAAGGTTCTGACGGAAACGACCTTGTTTACCCTTGATCATATCAGCAAGAGATTTCAGAGGACGCTTGTTAGAGCCAGTGATCGCACGACCGCGACGACCGTTATCTAGAAGTGCATCAACAGACTCTTGCAGCATACGCTTTTCGTTACGTACGATGATGTCCGGAGCTGCTAGCTCTAGAAGACGCTTCAAACGGTTGTTACGGTTGATCACACGACGGTAAAGGTCGTTCAGATCTGAAGTCGCAAAACGACCGCCATCTAGTGGAACTAGAGGACGTAGATCTGGCGGTAGCACTGGAAGTACAGTTAAGATCATCCACTCAGGCTTGTTGCCTGAAGAGATGAATGCTTCAACTAGCTTCAAACGCTTAGTAACTTTCTTACGCTTAGTTTCTGAGTTAGTTGTTTCTAACTCTTCGCGCATTTCTTCCACTTCTTGATGAAGGTCCATTGTTGAAAGCAGATCTTTGATCGCTTCAGCACCCATCTTAGCAGTGAATTCGTCACCCCACTCTTCTAGACGATCCAGATACTCTTCTTCAGTAAGCATCTGAGATTTTTCTAGATCAGTCATACCAGGTTCAGTTACTACGTACATTTCGAAGTAAAGAACACGTTCGATATCACGCAGAGGGATATCCATTAGTAGACCGATACGAGACGGTAGTGATTTTAGGAACCAGATGTGAGCAACTGGTGAAGCTAGCTCGATGTGACCCATACGGTCACGACGAACTTTAGTCTGTGTAACTTCAACGCCACACTTCTCACAGATAACACCACGGTGCTTCAGGCGCTTGTATTTGCCACAAAGACATTCGTAGTCTTTAACTGGGCCAAAAATACGTGCACAGAACAGACCATCACGTTCAGGTTTGAACGTACGATAGTTAATTGTTTCTGGCTTTTTAACTTCACCAAAAGACCACGAACGGATCGTGTCTGGTGAAGATAGACCGATTTTGATTGCATCAAATTCTTCGGTCTTATGCTGTGCTTTTAGAAAGTTTAATAAGTCTTTCACGTTCAGCTCCTGTAAGGAGTTAAAGGAGCTCACCGACTAAAGTGAGCCCCCTTTACCAAGTAATCCAATCTTCTTTTAAAAAAGAGGGATTACTCTTCGTCTTCTAGCTCGATGTTGATACCTAGCGAGCGAATCTCTTTCAACAGTACGTTGAACGACTCTGGCATGCCAGGTTCCATGCTATGGTTACCATCTACGATGTTCTTATACATCTTAGTACGGCCGTTAACGTCATCTGACTTAACTGTTAGCATTTCTTGTAGAGTATATGCAGCACCGTATGCTTCTAGTGCCCATACTTCCATCTCACCGAAACGCTGACCACCGAACTGAGCTTTACCACCAAGTGGTTGCTGAGTTACTAGGCTGTAAGAACCAGTTGAACGAGCATGCATCTTGTCATCAACCAAGTGGTTCAGTTTCAGCATGTACATGTAACCAACAGTTACAGGACGCTCAAACGAATCACCAGTACGACCATCAAACAGTTTAAGCTGACCAGATTCTGGCAGATCACCCAGTTTAAGTAGTTCTTTGATTAACGCTTCTGACGCACCGTCGAACACAGGAGTAGCAATCGGTAGACCGCCACGTAGGTTCTTGATCAGTGTACGAACTTGATCATCAGACAGTTCAGCAATATCAACTTTCTGACGAGTATCACCAAGATCATAAACCTTCTGTAGGAACTCACGGAACTTATGCAGTTCTTGTTGTTCCTTAACCATTTGGTTGATCTTGTCACCGATACCTTTAGCAGCCAAACCTAAGTGTACTTCTAGGATTTGACCGATGTTCATACGCGATGGTACACCCAGTGGGTTAAGTACGATGTCTACAGGCTGACCTTTTTCATCGTATGGCATGTCTTCAACAGGGTTAATCTTAGAGATTACACCTTTGTTACCGTGACGACCCGCCATCTTATCGCCAGGCTGGATACGACGTTTAACCGCTAGGTAAACTTTAACAATCTTAAGAACGCCAGGCGCTAGATCATCACCTTGAGTGATTTTACGACGCTTAGTTTCAAACTTCTTATCGAAGTCTGCTTTTAGCTCATCCCACTGCTCAGCAAGTTGCTCAAGCTGTGTTTGTAGCGCATCGTCTTCTAGAACTTGCTCTAGCCATTGCTTACGACCGATCGTATCAAGCTTAGCTTCAGAGTAACCACCAGACAGAAGTACAGCTTTAACGCGGTTAAGAAGGCCACCCTCAAGAATTTGGAACTCTTCAGTAAGGTCTTTCTTAGCTTCTTTAAGCTGCATCTGTTCGATTTCAAGTGCACGTTTGTCTTTCTCTACGCCATCGCGAGTGAAGACTTGTACATCGATGATAGTACCCGAAACAGAGTTTGGTACACGTAGAGAAGTATCTTTAACATCAGATGCTTTCTCACCGAAGATAGCACGTAGTAGCTTCTCTTCAGGAGTCAGTTGAGTTTCACCTTTAGGCGTCACTTTACCAACTAGGATGTCGCCACCCTTAACTTCAGCACCAATGTAAACGATACCTGACTCGTCTAGTTTAGACAGAGCAGACTCACCTACGTTTGGAATATCAGCTGTGATCTCTTCAGAGCCCAGCTTAGTATCACGAGCCACACAAGATAGTTCTTGGATGTGGATTGTCGTGAAACGGTCTTCTTGAACTACGCGCTCAGATACTAAGATCGAGTCTTCGAAGTTGTAACCATTCCAAGGCATGAACGCGATACGCATGTTTTGGCCAAGAGCAAGTTCACCAAGGTCAGTTGAAGGACCATCAGCTAGAACATCGCCGCGTGCAACTGGTTCACCAGGAAGTACAGTTGGACGTTGGTTAATACATGTGTTTTGGTTCGAACGCGTGTACTTAGTTAGGTTGTAGATATCGATACCAGCTTCGCCAGGTACCAATTCATCTTCGTTAACCTTAACTACGATACGAGAAGCGTCAACAGACTGAACTTGACCACCACGTTTAGCAACCGCTGTAACACCAGAGTCAACTGCGATGTTACGTTCAATACCAGTACCTACTAGAGGCTTATCAGCTCTCAGTGTTGGTACAGCTTGACGTTGCATGTTCGCACCCATCAATGCACGGTTCGCATCATCGTGTTCTAGGAACGGGATAAGCGAAGCAGCGATAGATACTACTTGGTTTGTCGCAACGTCCATGTAGTCAACGTGATCGCGTGGGTGAAGACCAGATTCACCTTTTTGACGAGCAGTGATTAGCTCATCAGCAAACGTCGCTTCTTCAGTAAGAACCGTGTTTGCCTGTGCGATAACGAATTGACCTTCCTGGATTGCAGACAGGTAATCAACTTCTTCTGTTACTACACCATCTACAACGCGACGGTACGGAGTTTCTAGGAAACCGTAATCGTTACAACGCGCAAACGCAGATAGCGAGTTAATCAGACCGATGTTTGGACCTTCAGGCGTTTCGATCGGACATAGACGACCGTAGTGAGTTACGTGAACGTCACGTACTTCGAAGCCTGCGCGCTCACGAGTAAGACCACCAGGACCTAAAGCAGAGATACGACGTTTGTGCGTAACTTCTGACAATGGGTTGTTTTGGTCCATAAACTGTGAAAGCTGTGAAGAGCCAAAGAATTCTTTAACTGCAGCAGAGATCGGTTTAGCGTTGATAAGATCTTGAGGCATGATTGCATCAAGGTCACCAAGGCTTAGACGTTCTTTAACGGCACGTTCTACACGAACTAGACCAACACGGAATTGGTTTTCTGCCATTTCACCTACAGAACGGATACGACGGTTACCAAGGTGGTCGATATCGTCCACTTCGCCTTTACCGTTACGGATGCCAATCAGTTTCTTCATCACTTCAATGATGTCTGATTCATCCAGAGTACCGCGTTCTTCTTCTTCTTCACGCTCGATAGAGCTGTTGAATTTCATACGGCCTACAGTTGATAGGTCGTAACGATCTTCAGAGAAGAATAGGCTTTCGAATAATGATTCTGCAGCTTCTTTTGTTGGTGGCTCGCCAGGACGCATCATGCGGTAGATTTCCACCAATGCAGAGATGCGATCTACTGTGCTATCTGCACGTAGAGTGTCTGACATGAATGGACCATGGTCTAGGTCATTCGTGAACAGAGTTTCTAGAGATTTGTGACCTGCTTGAGATAAGTTAGCAAGTGCCTCTAGGCTGATCTCTTGGTTCGCGCCAACGATGATCTCGCCAGTTGCTTCGTTGATGTAATCTTTCGCAGCAATCTTTTCAACGATGTACTCTACAGGTACTTCGATGTGCTCAACGCCATCTTTTTCAAGCTGACGGATATGGCGAGCAGTTACACGACGACCAGTCTCAACGTAAGTCTTACCATTTGATTCGATGTCGAATGACGCAGTTTCACCACGTAGACGATCAGGAACCAACTCCATAAGTAGAGTTTGGTCTTTCACTTCGAAGTTCACTTTGTCGAAGAACAGATCTAGGATCTCTTCTGTCGATTTACCAAGTGCACGAAGGATAATCGATGCTGGTAGCTTACGACGACGGTCGATACGTACGAATAAGTTATCCTTAGGATCGAACTCAAAGTCTAACCATGAGCCACGGTAAGGAATTACACGTGCGTTATAAAGAACTTTACCAGATGAGTGGGTCTTACCCTTATCACTGTCGAAGAACACGCCTGGGCTTCGGTGCAGCTGGGATACGATAACCCTCTCGGTACCATTAATTACGAAAGTACCATTGTCTGTCATAAGCGGAATTTCGCCCATGTAGACTTCTTGTTCTTTAATGTCTTTTACAGTACCTGCAGGCGCATCTCTATCAAAGATAACTAGGCGCAGTTTAACGCGTAGTGGCTTTGAGTAAGTTACACCACGAATTTGACATTCTTTAACATCAAATACTGGCTCACCAAGACGGTAGCTAACGTATTGCAGCTCAGAATTGCCGTTGTAGCTCTGAATTGGAAATACAGAACGAAAAGCAGCCTCAAGACCGTATTGACCTTCTGGATCCTGTTCGATGAATTTATCGAAAGAATCAAGCTGGATCGATAACAGGTATGGAATGTCCAAAACTTGTGGACGAGTACCAAAATCCTTACGGATGCGCTTTTTCTCGGTATAAGAGTAAACCATGGGGTTCCTCAGCTCGCTGATAAGTGACCCAAACTGTCCAAACGCTCATTAGAGTGGGACAGTGACTAACAGCTGTTTATTGTGGTTAACAATTATTTCGAAGAAATAACCGTTTTTTTGCTCAGACTATGACGCTTAAACAGCGGGAAATTCATCATAGCCCTACAGCGCAAAAAGGCCGGTGGTTAATAAACCACCAGCCAATAGCCTTGCGGCTAGGAAATTAAGTAATAATTACTTGATTTCAACAGAAGCGCCAACTTCTTCTAGCTGTGCTTTAAGAGCTTCAGCTTCAGCTTTGTCAACGCCTTCTTTAAGCGCAGCAGGAGCTGAGTCTACAAGACCTTTAGCTTCTTTAAGACCTAGGCCAGTTGCGCCACGTACAGCTTTGATAACTTGTACTTTGTTTGCGCCAGCGCCAGTAAGGATAACGTCGAATTCAGTTTGCTCAGCAGCAGCTTCAGCAGAAGCACCACCAGCTACAACTGCAGCAGCAGCAGTAACACCGAATTTTTCTTCCATAGCTTCGATAAGCTCAACAACTTGCATTACAGACATTTCTGCAACTGCGTCTAGGATTTGCTCGTTAGTAATAGACATAACAATTCTCTTTTAAGTCAACAATAAGTTTAAATAGCAACCAGTGAAAAGCAAGGCTTATGCCGCAGCTTCTTCTTTTTGGTCGCGAACAGCAGCGATAGTACGAACCAGCTTGCCAGCAGAAGCTTCTTTCATGCACATCATTAGGCGTGCGATAGCTTCGTCGTAAGTTGGTAGTGTCGCTAGTACTTCAGCATCAGTAACTGCGCCTTCAAATGCAGCAGCTTTGATCTCGAAATCTTTATTCTCTTTAGCGAAGTCTTTGAAAAGACGCGCAGCAGCACCAGGGTGCTCATTAGAGAATGCGATCAGAGTTGGACCAGTGAAAGTGTCTACTAGACACTCGTAGTCTGTACCCTGAACCGCACGGCGTGCTAGTGTGTTACGAACAACTTTCATGTAAACACCCGCTTCGCGAGCTTGTTTACGTAGAGAAGTCATTGCGCCAACTTCAACGCCACGAGAATCAGCTACAACTGCAGAAAGTGCACCACTGGCAGCTTCGTTGACTTCAGCAACAATTGCTTTTTTGTCTTGAAGATTTAAAGCCATTTGGATTAACCTCTGGTTGTGATTACAGCACTCAATACAAAATGTATTGAGCGTTTACGATGTTATTTAAAAATGAATAAATTCACTTCAAACCACAACATCGCCTACGTAGGTTTTATTAAGCCATCAATAATCTAAAGAAAATCGACAGCGCCTACGGTCTTGGGATAGACGATTATGAATTGCTTCAAAAATCACCCAACCACAAATATTAGGCGCAGAAGTATACACTAAATCTGCGCCTAAGCAAATTAGTTTGCTTGTGTGTCAAGACTAGCTTGATCAACAGCAACACCAGCACCCATCGTAGTAGAGATGCTTACTTTCTTCAGGAAAGTACCTTTCGCTGAAGAAGGCTTAGCTTTCTTAAGAGCAACTAGAAGTGCTTCTAGGTTCTCTTGAAGCTGGTTAGCTTCGAAAGTTGCTTTACCGATAGTAGTGTGGATGATGCCGTTCTTGTCGTTACGGTAACGAACCTGACCAGCTTTAGCATTTTTAACTGCTTCAGCAACGTTAGGAGTTACAGTACCAACTTTAGGGTTTGGCATTAGACCGCGTGGACCTAGGATTGTACCTAGTTGACCAACAACGCGCATTGCATCTGGAGAAGCAACAACAACGTCAAAGTCCATTACGCCTTTTTTCACTTGCTCAGCAAGATCTTCCATACCAACGATATCTGCGCCAGCTTCTTTAGCTGCTTCTGCGTTTGCACCTTGAGTGAACACAGCAACGCGGATTTCACGGCCAGTACCGTGAGGTAGCACAGTTGCGCCACGTACGTTTTGGTCAGATTTACGAGCATCGATGCCTAGGTTAACAGCAACATCTACAGACTCAACGAATTTAGCAGTTGCTAGTTCTTTAAGAAGAGCAATAGCTTCGTTGATTTCGTATTCTTTAGTTACTTCAACTTTGTCGCGGATTACGCGCATACGCTTAGTAAGTTTTGCCATGATCTTATCCCTCTACCACTAGGCCCATTGAACGAGCAGTACCAGCAATAGAACGCTTCATTGCTTCGATGTCAGCACCAGTCATATCAGCAGCTTTAGTTTCTGCGATTTCCTGTACTTGAGCGTCAGTTACTGTGCCCACTTTTTCAGTGTTTGGACGACCAGAACCAGACTTAACGCCAGCAGCTTTCTTAAGAAGAACAGCAGCAGGTGGAGTCTTAGTTACGAACGTGAAAGAACGGTCGTTGTATACAGTAATAACTACTGGAGTAGGTAGACCTTTCTCAACAGATTCTGTTTTTGCGTTGAACGCTTTACAGAATTCCATGATGTTCACGCCGTGTTGACCTAGAGCAGGACCAACCGGTGGACTTGGGTTTGCCATACCAGCTGCAACTTGCAGTTTGATATAAGCTTCAACTTTCTTAGCCATGATATTTCCTAAATATTTGGGTACATGCGCTAGCCTTTAGGCGAGCTCCCCTTAATTTCATAAATTACTTTTCACTTCCTGAGAAGTAAAAAGGCGCGAAATTATAATCATAATTCGCGCCTTTAACAACCCTAAAAAGGTGATTTTTTATACTCTTTCATTTTGAACAGCTTGTTAAATAGTTATCAACAGCTTACTCAAACTAACCGAGTCTTAGTCTAGTTTTTCAACCTGACCGAATTCAAGCTCAACAGGTGTTGCACGACCAAAGATCGATACAGATACCTTAATGCGGCTCTTCTCGTAATCCACTTCTTCAACAGTACCGTTAAAGTCAGCAAATGGACCATCGTTCACACGAACCACTTCACCCGCTTCGAACATTGTCTTAGGACGTGGAGACTCGCTCGCTTTCTCTAGACGGTTCAAGATAGCATCAGCTTCTTTGTCAGTGATTGGTGCAGGACGATCAGAGGTACCACCAATGAAGCCCATAACACGAGGAATGCTGCGTACTAAGTGCCATGATTCATCATTCATGATCATTTGCACTAATACGTAGCCAGGGAAGAACTTACGTTCGCTTTTACGGCGTTGACCTGCACGCATTTCCACTACTTCTTCAGTAGGTACTAAAACGTCACCAAAGAATTCTTCCATGTCGTGCATTTTAATATGTTCGCGTAACGATTGAGATACACGACCTTCATAGCCAGAAAAGGCTTGAACTACATACCAACGTTTTTTTGGAGCTTCACTCATGAATCAGAACCCTCTACACCCCAGTCGCTAGAGAAACTAAACGGACCATAATGCCGTCAATTCCCCAAAGCACTAGAGACATAACAATACATACAGCTAAAACGATCAATGTAGTTTGCATAGTTTCTTGGCGAGTAGGCCAAACAACTTTACGAATCTCCATACGAGATTCTTTTGCAAAATCGATCGCAGCTTTACCTTTAGTTGTTGTTGCTGCAACGCCTAGTGCGGCAGCAATCAGCACAACTACACCTGCAGCGCGAATTACAACAGACAATTCACCATACAGGTAATTACCCACAACAGCAGCAGCCAACAGTACAAAAGCGACTACCCACTTCATTGTATCTGCTGCACCTGAGCTATCAGGAGTTTCAGCGTTTGCTTTCATAAAACCAACCTGTGATAAGTCTTAAATATAGACGACAATAACCCCGCTGTTGCAGGGCATATTCCTTTGCGTTGCAAAACAACACATCTAACAGTCATTTTAGTCAAAAAGACCGTTTAATTCTTTGCTAAGAGCTAAAATTGATGTCAAAACACCCAACTCTTTTTTCAGCGCAGAAAAAGGGCATCAAATGATGCCCTTTTTACTAGTGGTTCGTCAAATCTTATGCAAAGATTTTAGCTACAACACCAGCACCAACTGTACGGCCACCTTCGCGGATTGCGAAACGTAGACCTTCGTCCATTGCGATTGGAGCGATTAGCTCAACAGTCATTTGAACGTTGTCACCTGGCATTACCATTTCTACGCCTTCAGGTAGAGTGATGTCGCCTGTTACGTCAGTTGTACGGAAGTAGAACTGTGGACGGTAACCCTTGAAGAAAGGAGTGTGACGGCCGCCTTCGTCTTTAGAAAGTACGTATACTTCAGACTCAAACTTAGTGTGTGGGTTGATTGAACCTTTAGCAGAAAGTACTTGGCCACGTTCAACGTCATCACGCTTAGTACCACGTAGAAGTGCACCAACGTTCTCACCTGCACGACCTTCGTCAAGCAGCTTACGGAACATTTCAACACCAGTACAAGTAGTAAGAGTAGTTTCTTTGATACCAACGATTTCTACTTCGTCACCTACACGTAGGATACCGCGCTCGATACGACCAGTAACTACAGTACCACGACCTTGGATTGAGAATACATCTTCAATAGGAAGTAGGAACGGTAGATCAACAGCACGCTCTGGAAGTGGAATGTAAGAATCTAGTGCTTCTGCAAGCTCAACGATCTTGTCTTCCCACTGCTTTTCGCCGTTTAGAGCGCCAAGTGCAGAACCTTGAATTACTGGAAGGTCGTCTCCTGGGTATTCGTACTCAGAAAGAAGTTCACGAACTTCCATTTCTACTAGCTCAAGTAGCTCTTCGTCATCAACCATGTCACATTTGTTCATGAATACGATGATGTAAGGGATACCAACTTGACGACCAAGTAGGATGTGCTCACGAGTTTGTGGCATAGGGCCATCTGTAGCAGCAACAACTAGGATACCGCCGTCCATTTGAGCAGCACCAGTGATCATGTTTTTAACATAATCGGCGTGTCCAGGACAGTCTACGTGTGCGTAGTGACGTTCAGGAGTATCGTACTCAACGTGAGAAGTTGCGATTGTGATACCGCGCTCGCGCTCTTCTGGAGCGTTATCGATAGATGCGAAATCTTTAGCAACACCGCCGTACACTTTTGCAAGTGTAGTACAGATAGCAGCAGTTAGAGTTGTTTTACCGTGGTCAACGTGGCCGATAGTACCAACGTTTACGTGCGGTTTCGTACGTTCAAATTTTTCTTTAGACA
>NZ_OSDX01000069.1:0-55014 GCF_900382755.1 Vibrio sp. Evd11 | reverse complement strand
TCATAGCATGATCCTGATTTTACTGAAAATCAAGCATCTTCAATGATCACAGGTATAGATAGGTGGATGACCTAAGACCACTGCGTTAACTAAGACCAAAAATAAGACTTAGGATCTTTTTCTATTTCAGACAAAATAGCATCAAGATCCTTAGATTTAGGAAGGTAGGGATAAGGTCCCCAGTGAATGGAATCGGTGCTGACTTCGGCTTCAAGCGGCACCATAACCAGCCAACAAGTCAACGACTCATCAAAAGTAACGCAGGCGATTTCGTTTGTATAATCACTATGGGATGAGTCGAGCAAATAGTGGGCCTGAGAGAACAAGACACCACCCTCACACTCTTCATATAAGGATTTACCTAGCTCGACAGGTAAACTGCGATTTCGAGAAGTACAGAGCTTTTCAGCCCCAATTAAAAGCCGGTTAAGTTCTATATGAATGACGGACATAACACCCCTTCTAATTTAATAGAAATTTCAATCAGTCTCTAATTAGCTTAGGACTCAACAAACACTTTAGCGAACAAGGGCAAATAAAATACCAACCGCGCTCTCATATCCGCTCTTCTTTCGTAAAGCCGTCCCTCACTCATGAACCAACGTTAGCGGTATTGGTTTAAAGATTCCGGACACTAAATCACGAATATGAATTTTCACAAAAGTGTCATATAACCGACCTATCATATGCGACAAATGTTATTAACTAGGAGTTGTTTATGTTACGAGTCGCGCTTGCCTCTCTTTTATCCTTAGCCCTTTCTTCTCATGCTGCTTATGCACAAGAAACCAATATTTCGGGCTCCACTTCTGTTGCTCGAGTGATGGATGTATTAGCAGAGGAGTACAACAAGACTCATCCTGATAATTACATTGCAGTTCAGGGCATAGGCTCTACAGCTGGCATTACCATGGTGAATAAAGGTGTCGCTGACGTGGGTATGAGCTCACGTTACTTAACCAACCGTGAACAGAGCGAAGAGTTACAGGTATTCCCAATAGCCTTTGACGGCCTAGCAGTCGTAACCAATCGTTCGAATGCCGTGAATAACATCACTCGTGAACAGCTATTCGATATCTACAAAGGTAAGGTAACGAATTGGAAGGAAGTGGGTGGTGCCGACCAACCTATCGCGGTCGTAACTCGTGAAGCTTCTTCTGGTTCACGCTACAGCTTCGAAAGCTTGCTTGGTTTAACGAAAATCATTAATGACCGTCGAGTGTCTGACATCAATCCAAATAACTTGGTTGTAAACAGCAACAGCATGGTAAAAACAATCGTTAACCATAACCCACACGCTATTGGCTTTATCTCTGTTGGCTCTGTCGATCGTTCGATTAAGGCAATCACATTTGAAGGCGTTGAGCCAACATCAAAGAACATTGCGAACCACAGCTATGAACTGGCTCGTCCGTTTTTGTTGCTACACAAAACAGATGCAGTTTCGGATGAAAGCAAAGATTTCATTAAGTTCGTGAAGTCAAAGCAAGGGCAAGATCTTATCGAAGAATACGGCTATACACGCATTAAGTAGCAAAGAGCTATTGAGCTATTGAGCTATTAGTTATGTTAGTAATGCTGTGATGTCTATTTGATATGACACAAACAAAAAAGAGAGAGCATTTAGCTCTCTCTTTTTTTGGAATCTATAATCTTCGTCTAAGAATAATTTCTCTTAAAAGCAAAGTATTAAAAGTGAAGTTGAATCACCGACACTATCACTGCACCAGGGCGACGAACCCCTTCGATTTCTACGCGGATTTCTCGCTCAATCTCTAAACCCTTTTTGATTGGCGTTACTTTTGTCAACGTGCTCTTAGCGCGAACGTTACTGCCAGACTTAACAGGGTAAGGAAAACGAACTTGGTTAAGACCAATGTTCACAACCATTTTAGCTGTTGGGAATTGAGATTTGTCTGGATCAACACTGTCAGTCAATCTTGGAAGAAGAGACAAGGTCAAAAAGCCATGTGCGATAGTCGTTTTGAAAGGTGAATCCGTTTCTGCCTTAGAAGGCTCAGTATGGATCCACTGCATGTCTTCAGTCACTAAACCAAACTGGTTAATGCGCTCTTGACTTACATTAATCCAATCGCCAGTATGAATAACTTCACCGATCTGCTGATTAAGCTCATTCAACACAAGTTGTGCTTCAGGCTTAATTTCGATCGGCTTCTCGATCGGCATAACTGGTGCATCTTCATTAACTGCAGGTTCGTGGTGATCACGAACCCATGCGAAGAAATGACTATTTTGCGTGCGGTTCAGGAAGTCGCCCCAATACTCTCTAAGAGCTGGAGACATCCATTGCATAAACTCAGAGTGTTGCGAAGAAACGCTATCGCCTCGGTGTTTAAATAAATCAATGACCTTCATAAGAACCTCAGTGCATAAAAATTTCAATATAACGTGTTAATTTTGAAACACTTCACACTATTGTGCAAATGTTTTCGAGCGTACAAACGTTAGCTGAACCACCACTTCCAGTTAAATATCAACAACTTAAAAATAAAACATCATTTTATTAGACACCTAAGTTTAGAGTGTTAACTCCATCACATAATAAACATCTGATTATATAAACTACTTTTTTATTCACGTTCGGAATAAGAAAAAGGCTTAGCATCACACTAAGCCTTATTTTTCGTAAGAGAATGGTTTTTATAAGGAAACGATTTTTACCAAAAAATTGTCCCTATGAGTAAAAAGTTCCTTTACTCATCATCGAGTGGAATCAACTTAGTATTACCACCGTGTGCTTTTTCCCGCTTACGTTGCACGAATGCATAGAAGCCTGGGATTAGGAACGTACCCGCTAACAACACACATAACAGACCACCGATCAGGGAAATACCCAACGAGTTCTGGCTCACGTGACCAGCACCCGCTGCGAAGATAAGCGGGAAGATACCTAAGATGAACGACCAAGAGGTCATGTTCACAGCACGGAAACGCAGCGTACCGCCCTTCACTGCCGCATCTTCGATTGATGCATCTTTCTCTTCACGCTCAACTTTCGCGAACTCCACAATCAAAATTGCATTCTTCGCGGCCAAGGCTATCAAGAGAACCAAACCAATTTGCGCATAGAGATTCAGCGGTGTGCCTGTCAGGTTCAGCGCCAAGAAAGAACCTAAGGTTGCAACCGGTACCACTAAGATAATCGCTATAGGGATTGTCCAACTCTCGTACTGCGCCACCATGAACAGATAGATGAAGATCAGAGCCAGTGCAAAAGCAAAGATTGCTTGGTTACCTGCTAGTACTTCTTGGTAAGCCATGCCTGTCCATTCGTACTGATAGCCTTGAGGCAGCACGTCAGCTGCGACGCGTTCCATCGCTGCAATTGCATCACCACTTGAGTAACCCGGCGCAGGTTGGCCTTGGATTACTGCACTGCGGTACATGTTGTAACGCCATGCTACATCTGGTTCAAAGATCTGGTCGTAAGTCACCAATGTGCTTAACGGGATCATCTCGCCATTAGACGAACGCACGTGGAATCGTTGGAGATCATCCATGCTGCTACGGTGTTCACTGTCAGCTTGCATGGTCACGCGGAAGTTCTTACCAAACATGGTGAAATCATTCACGTACAGTGAACCAAGATTACCTTGTAGCGTTTGGAATATTTCCGACAACGGAATGCCTAATTGCTGAGCTTTCTCACGGTCGATATCGACATAGTAGTGAGGAACGTTGGCACGGAAAGTACTGAACGTGTGTGCAATCTCAGGCTGTTTGTTCGCCTCCGCAATCACGTCATTCATTACCATCGCCAGATCAGTTCGGCTACGGCCTAATGTATCTTCAAGAACAAATTCGAAACCAGAAGCAGCACCCATACCCGGAACGGCTGGAGGTCCCATCGCAAATACAATCGCCTGAGGCAGTTCAGTGGCTGCTCGACCATTAATACGTTGCGAGATAGCTTGTGCGGAATGTTGACCATCCAGTGCGTTACGCATATCCCAATCATGCAGCTTTATAAATAGCGACGCGCCATTCGAAGCAGAAGCGCCCGTCATGAATGCGTAGCCGTTAACCAGTGTCACACCATCAACGCCCGGCTCTTGCTCAACCATCTCTAACAATTGCTTTGTCACATCTTCTGTACGAGACAGTGATGCTGCGTCAGGAAGTTGCACGTTAACCAGCAAGATACCTTTATCTTCTTGAGGTACAAACGCCGTAGACGTGGTTTTCGCAAAGTAAGTTACTGCTGCTAGCGCGACTACAAAGAAGGTAAATAGCAAAACGCCCTTTTTCACAAGGAAGCCTGCAATTTGACCGTATTTGTTGGTTACAGATTCAAGACCACGGTTAAACGCTTGATACCAACGTGCTGTGTTACCACCACCCTGTTTAAGAACCAATGAACACAATGCCGGAGACAAGGTCAGTGCGTTAATTGACGAGATAACAACCGCGATACAGATAGTCAGAGCAAACTGGCGATACATGATGCCTGTAATACCCGGAAGCATCGCTACAGGGATAAACACGGCGAGTAGTACCAACGTAGATGTCACAATTGGACCCGTTACTTCTTTCATCGCGATCAATGTTGCTTTACGCGGTGAGATCGTTGGGTCTTTGGCCATCGTGGTATCTACGTTCTCGATAACCAAGATCGCATCATCTACTACGATACCAATCGCCAATATCAAACCAAACAGGGTTACTGTGTTGATGGTAAAGCCTGTCATCTGCATGATCGCAAAAGTACCAATCAAAGATACCGGAATCGCAACCACCGGAATCAAGGTCGCACGCGCACTACCTAAGAACAGATACGTTACCGCGATAACCAGTAAGATCGCTTCAATTAGCGTTTTTACTACACCTTTGATCGACTCTGCAACGAAGAGTGTGGTGTCATAACTCGCCTCATAAGCAACGCCTTCAGGGAAGTTTTTGCTTAGATTGTCTAGCATCGCCATTACTGCTTTACCACTTTCCAGCGCGTTAGCGTCTGACTGAAGTGACAGCGTTACGATTGAAGCATCTTGACCACGGTATTTACCATTACCATCGTAGAACTTTTTACCCAGCTCAACACGTGCAATGTCTTTTAGGTAAACCGTTGAGCCGTCTTGATTTGCACGAAGCACAACATTTTCAAACTCATCAGCCGTTTCTAGTCGGCCTTTTGTTACCAAGTTGAACTGCACTTCTTGCGCGTCGTTATAAGGCGCGGCTCCGATACGGCCTGCAGCGACTTGAACGTTCTGCTCCGCCAACGCGCGATTCACGTCAGAGGTGGTTATATTCAGGTTAGCCATTTTCTCAGGGTCTAGCCAAACACGCATCGCGTATTCACCACCACCCAAAACGTTAACTTCACTAATGCCCTTTACACGAGCCAATTGGTCTTTAATGTTCAAGTTCACGTAGTTGATAAGGAATTGGTCGTTGTACTCTCCGTTCGGCGAGTAGAAGTTCAATACCATCAATAGGTCAGGTGAACGCTTCTTGACCGTTACACCCACCATTCTTACTTCTTGTGGAAGTTTCGATTCGATCTGAGCAACGCGGTTCTGAACGTTGACCTGAGCCATATCTGCATCAGTACCGACATCAAAGGTTACGTTAAGGTTATATGAACCATCGTTAGCACTTTTAGAAGACATGTAGATCATATCTTCTACGCCATTCACCGATGTCTCTATGGGGTCGGCTATCGCCTGTTCTACTACTTCAGCACTTGCACCTGTGTAGTATGCTGACACGCTAACAGAAGGTGGGCTAATTTTTGGATATTCAGCTACTGGTAAGATAGCGAGAGAAATCGCACCTGCCAGCGTTAATATAATGGATATTACAAGGGCAAACTTAGGCCTTTGAATAAAGAAACGACTCAACATAAATAGCCCCCTTACTCAGCTTGTTCAGCAGAAGCTTGAATACGAACAGACATACCATTACGTACACGCTGTAAGCCTTGAGTGATAACTGCGTCGTTCTTCTCTAAACCAAAATGAACGATCACACCACCTTCAACTTGTCGCCCCATCTCAATGTTTCTGCGCTCAGCAACTGGTGCAGTTTCACCTTCAACCAATAGCATCACAAAGTCACTTTCTAAATCGGTTTGAACCGCGCGGCGTGGGATAGTCACAACATCAATCGATTGTTTCTCACGTAGATCCACACGAACGTGTTGACCTGGCAGTAATCGCTGATTCGGGTTATCAGCAATGGCGCGCATCGCGATCGTACCAGTATTGAGGTTGATACGGTTACCCAAGAAATCAAGCTGACCTAGATGTTCGAACGCTTCACCATTCTCAAGCATGATCTGAACTTCAACACCTGCAGAATCGCTGCTGCCGTCGCCTTCGATGCGATCCATACCCAGCTCAATACGCTCACGCTCGCTGATACTGAACGATGCGTGGATTGGATCTAGGCTAACCAACGTAGTTAATACACCTGAAGACGGTGAAACCAAGTCACCCGTGCTCACTTTGGTGTCACTGATTCGTCCAGAGAAAGGCGCAATAATTTTGGTATGAGAAAGCTGGACATTCGCTGCATTGAGCTGAGCTTGACTTGCTTCAAGCTGTGCCTGAGAACCCAATAAGTTTGCTGTCAATGCATCAAATTCCGATTGAGAAATACTACCCTTAGGGAGAAGATTCTTACCTCGGTTGAAATCAAGCTCGGCTTTTTTAAGGTTCGCGTTCGCTTGAGCAACAGACGCTTTTGCGCTTGCTACTTCAGCTTCAAATGAAGAGGGTTCAATGGAGTACAGCAATTGGCCCTTTTCGACCATTTGACCTTCATTGAAATGACGGCTCTGTAGATAGCCAGAAACCTGCGCTGTGATAGCCGTATCTTCAACGGCTTCAATACGACCGATGTACGACTTACTTTGCTGGTGAGAAACAACGCTAACATCCTGTACAGCTACGAGAGGTAGAGGCGCTTGCTTGGCATTTTGAGCATCTTGCCCACATCCAGCAAGAATAAGAGAGCTTGCAAGAGCCGTAAGGATCAACTTTTTACGCATGGTTATACCGTCACTTGTTAGTATTTGAACAGTATAAAATTTACGTAACACACCCGTTACTATTGTCCGAGGAATATCAATTATAACGAACCAAAGTGTATCAATATGTTAATTGAAACTAAGTGCTTATAAAGTAATTACAAACGCGTTACAATTTCTAAGTAAATCAACCTCTCAGCTTTTGTTCTCTATGGATATTGTCTAACATCATGTATTGTCAGACAGATAAGCATTCACATTTAATTGTTAAGGAATTCTCATGATTTCAAAATGGGCTAAACGTTTCTATCAAATGGCGGAATTGGTCGGTTCTTGGAGTAAAGATCCTTCAACTCAAGTCGGCGCCGTCATCACTAAGCACAACCGTATTGTTTCAGTTGGTTTTAATGGCTACCCACATGGCGTGTCTGATAGTGCGGATACTGACGATCGCGAGATGAAATACCTCAAGACACTTCACGCTGAAGAAAATGCAATCTTGTTTGCTAAACGTGATTTAGACAGTTGTGAAGTTTGGGTAACTCACTTCCCTTGTCCAAACTGTGCAGCAAAAATCATCCAAACTGGAATTTCAGCGGTACATTGCCCAGAGCAAAGTGAAGATTTCCTTTCTCGTTGGGGAGATAAGATCAAGATAAGCCAAGATATGTTTGAGCAAGCCGGTGTAGAAGTAGACTGGTTGCCACTCGCTGACCTGGATTAATCTCTAACGCTAGGTCTCAAGGTCTAGATCTCAAATACAAAAAAGCCGAGAGTCGATATATTCGATCTCGGCTTTCTTTTTATTCGGACTTGCTAGCCTTTAGCCTTTAGCCTTTAGCCTTTAGCCTTTAGAACGGTATTAGTCACTTGAGGGAAATGCCAACGCGTAAGCTTCCATGAAATCCTTACGGATATCCTGTTCAAGGTGAATCGCTTTTTCTGTCGGACAGAAAATCATGAAGTGGACTTCTTGCTCACCCGTTGAGCTGCTCGTGATATGAATGTGCGGTTCAGAGCCAGGAAGGTCAACGCCAGCGTGCTTCTCAATCACACCATTGTAACGACGGGCAACATCGATAAACTCTTCACAATGCTCTTCAATTTTCACGATAAGACCCGGCACCATAGGGTATAGGTTTACAAAGTCTTTCACCGTCACAAAAAAGTTATGATAAACATAGCGCTTCATGAAGTTAAGGTTCTTTACCGGATAAGTGAAGAACATGCTATTAGGCAGCGTGGCAGTCTTGCCAGTGAAGTGATATTGCCCATGATACAAATCGATTTCTTGAATCACAGTCGCCATCAAGTTGTGCTCAATCACCTCACCGCTGATTTTGCCCACTTCAATCCAATCACCAATTCGGAATGAGCGAGAACTCGCACGCTGAATAGAGCCAGTAAAACAGAGAATGATCTCTTTTGAAGCCACGACTATCGCAACCGCAATAGCTGTAACAGACAGCGCAAATTCGCTGATTTCGGATTTCCACAGCACGAATAACGTCACAACAATAATCGCGAATGTGCCGTTTTTGGTACGTGACATCCAGTTACGTTGATCTTCACTAAGAAAAGCGACATCACCACGGATTCGAGACAAAGTGATTCGTCGGATTATTAATATAATGCAGATGATCAGCACACTAAAAATAAACTTATTAGCGAGTAAGAAATCTATTACTTGCCACACTTTTTCCATTACTTAATCCTTAGCATTACAACAGTTAGCTTTACAACGGTTAGATTTACAAGAAAGCCGTTAATATCAGTGCAATGAAAAAGCACTCAACTCCGGAGCGCTCCTTTTCATGCTTAATTCAGCTTAGGTAAGGCTATCATTTTATCTTGGCAGAAGTAATAAATTGGCCAAAAGTTTCACACCAAATCACAACGGTATTAAATCGCTTAAGATCAGTACCTTCTGGGAGACTAACCATAAATCGGTCGAATGTTTTCACATCACCGACTCTCAATAACTCGTTCTTGCTGTCATTGAATGCCTGTTCGGTTTCAATAAACTTAGGTGATAGGTAAACCTTATAATCCGGCCCCGGCGCCAATTCACCTTCAAAAGCTATCGCACTTTCAGAGACAGAGACGATGCCCTCTCCCCAATGCAAAAAGTCACTGTCTTGTCGGTCTTTGGTGAATTCACCTGTATAGATAGCCTGCTGACTGATCGCTTCAACAGAACTTGAGGAAGGAGAATCAGGCTCAATCAAGATAGGTAGTGCGTAGACACCAAGCCCAAAACCAAAAGCACCCACGGCTAAGTGGGTGCAAAGTAAAACTAACTTTTTCATCGCGTACTCCCTTATGCTTAAAGAGAGTATTAATGAATACTCTCAAAAATACAAAGAGATATCGCGTTTTAGACGGCTATTTTTGATAGTGAATAGCGGTACGTTGAGAGAGTTTCACGATCACTTCTACCGCTTGTTCCATGCCTTGAATGGTAATGAACTCATGAATACCGTGGAAGTTGTAGCCACCAGTAAAGATATTCGGACACGGTAGCCCCATGAAAGATAAGCGAGCACCGTCTGTACCACCTCGGATAGGCTTGATCATTGGCTCAACATCGCACTCAATCATCGCTTGCTTCGCTAATTCAATAATATGTTGATGCGGTTCAACCATCTCTTTCATATTGAAGTAGCTATCGGTTAGCACCAGCTCAACACAGCCTTTCTCAAGACGCTCATTCAGCTCATCCACTTTCTGTTGCATGAATGCCTTACGCGCTTCTAAACCCTCACGTTCAAAATCACGGATGATGTATCCCAGTTCAGAGCGAGCCACACCCATTTCAGCCGACTTCAGGTGGTAAAAACCTTCATAACCTTCTGTGCACTCTGGTGTTTCTTGCGCAGGCATCATCAGTTGGAATTGCGCTGCAATGTTCATTGAGTTCACCATTTTACCTTTGGCGGTACCTGGGTGAACGTTCACGCCATGACAGATAACATCAGCGCTCGTGGCATTAAAGTTCTCAAATTCCAACTCCCCTACTGGCCCACCATCGATGGTGTACGCCCACTTGGCGCCAAACTTTTCAACATCAAACAAGTTCGCACCGCGGCCAATTTCTTCGTCTGGCGTGAAGCCAATGCAGATATCGCCATGTTTGATGTCTGGATTCGCTTTAAGATGGGCAATCGCGCTAATGATCTCAGCGATACCCGCCTTGTTGTCGGCACCAAGTAGAGTAGTGCCGTCAGTCGTAATAAGGTCGTGACCATGTAAAGAATCAAGGTCTGGGTATTGGCTTGGGTTCAAACTCTCGCCACTTTCACCTAATTCAATCGTTCCACCTCGGTAATCTTTAATCACTTGTGGTTTCACATTTGCTCCGGAAGCATCAGGAGCGGTATCCATATGCGCCACAAAGCCAATCGCAGGCACTGGATAATCGACATTCGACGGCAGTTTCGCCATCAAATAGCCATTTTCGTCTAAAGAGACATCAACTAACTCTAATGCAACCAATTCTAACTTTAAGGCTTCAGCAAACGTGATTTGACCCGGTGAACTTGGGCATTGCTGATTAGAAGGATCGGATTTAGTATCAAAAGTAACGTAATTCAGAAAACGTTCGACAAGCTTTTCCATAATTCATCTCACCATGGATTAAGTAATTGATTTACTGACCTAATTATTATGTCGATAAGCGATGCATCGTTAAATAAATGCGAACACAGAGTCAGTAGCGAGGGTTTTCATCTTACGCCCCTGACCATGTATGTAATTGCTCTAAATCATTATTGTGCGAAATTAGATGCGCTTCCTATACTTGAAAACAGAGGGTTTCGTCAGTTCAACATTGCATACGGATGATAAGCGATCGCTTTGTACGCATTCTACGCCCTCCGCTCTCAGCCTAAAAAAAGTACAAAGTGGATGATGATCACTATTTATCCTTGATGCAGAATCTGCCATACGTTACACGGAAACACAGTTATGACGATTAATAAATATTTCATTTTCTCTCCTCAAGCCTCTGAGGAAACGCTTCAACCAGTATTAACTGAGAAAGAAGTTCAAAGGCAGGAAGCTCTAAGACAGGCTCAATCTCAAGGTGGGTTTGACACCAACGCGACCTCGTAACTTAATCAATATCAGAACTTGTTTATAGAACCCCTAAAAAAGAGCTCTACTTCTCGTTGATGTAGAGCTCTTTTGTCTCTGAACCTTTCTCCTATCCCAATGCAGCTTCATTCAGGCGCCTGATCTATTAACACCTTGTTATCTATCGCGTCTTTTGTATGTTGCTTCTCAATCATAAAGCAGACTCATTTGTTGCAATGAGAAATGGCTCATTAAACTTGCCCAAGCCATACCCTGTGTTGCCATTTTGTGCTAATAATTTATATTCGTTTTCATTCCTCACTCGCCCTTTTTCAATATTCACAATGCGAGCACTAACGAGCCTCACTACAGGAACCCCGAATTTAATGGAATACTCAAAACTAGGAAGTAGTCAAATTCCCGTTTCCCGAATCTGCCTTGGTAGCATGACTTGGGGGCTGCAAAATACGCAACAACAAGCTGACCAACAAATCGAATACTCGCTAAGCCAAGGTATTAACTTTATCGATACCGCAGAGATGTACGCAGTGCCGCCGTCTCCAGACACCTACGGTAAAACGGAAGCAATCATCGGTAGCTGGTTAGCTCGCAATCCGCAGCGCCGCCAAGAAGTCATCATCGCCAGCAAAATTGCAGGTCCGGGATTGCCTTGGGTTCGAGATGGTGGGCCAATCACGGGGGAAGCTGTAATTGCAGCGGTTGATGCTTCATTAGCGCGTTTACAAACGGACTATATCGATCTTTACCAACTGCATTGGCCAAACCGAACGACGCCTCACTTTGGCAAGCATTTCCCGAATCATATTCGATTCAGTGATATCGACCGAAAGCAGCATGAAGCGGAGATGCTAGAGATCCTACAAGCACTAGCGAGCTGCATTAAAGCAGGAAAAGTGCGTCATGTTGGTTTGTCTGATGACACCACTTGGGGTATTAACACTTACCTTAAGCTCAGTGAGAAGCATGATTTGCCGCGAATGGTCTCTATTCAGAATGAATTTAGCCTGCTGCACGCGAAAGACTGGCCTTATTTGATTGAAAACTGTGTGCATGAAGACGTCGCCTACCTACCATGGTCACCGTTAGCAGCAGGCATGCTGAGTGGCAAATACATTGATGGTGCGAGACCAGAAGGAAGCCGTTGGACGTACATGCAGCGTAAAGGCATTTTCCGCGACACTGAGTCTGCCAATGAAGCCGTAAAAGGATATGTCGAAGTTGCGAACGCTCACGGGTTTACACCGAGCCAACTAGCATTAGCGTGGTGTAATCAAGTTGATGGTGTCACCTCCACTATTATTGGCGCAACCACCATGGAACAACTGAAAGAGAACGTAGCAGCGTTCAGCAAACCGTTGTCAGAAGAGATCCTTACCGATATCAACACAGTGTTTAAGCGCTACCCTGCCCCATATTAAATAATCGGTTTAGCCTAGCTCTTCTCAGTTCGCCTAACCTTCTCGGTTCAGCGAAACTTAGGCAAGTAAATCACATAAGAGCGCGCTATTTAGTGCGCTTTTCTTTTTTAAGTGGGTTGCTTTTGCTTTTTAGTGGATCGCATTGAGTTATCACGCTTTTGGTTCTCTAACCTTTGCTCTATAATGCGCGGGCTTATATCTAGGATAAAAACATGATTTCAAAAAACCAATTAAAACTCCTTCGTGCTTTGGGCCAAAAGAAACAACGTAAAGCCCACGGCCTGTTTCTAGTTCAAGGTGAAAAAAACGTACTTGAGCTGTTCAATAGTGACTTAGTCGTAAAGAACGTCTTTGCTACGGCTGATTTTTTATCTGAAAATCACGCGTCACTGTTTGAGTTTGATTGTGTTGAAGCCTCGCTGGATGACCTAACCAAAGCAAGTACTTTGGTGAGTAACAACGCAGCGATTGCAGTTGTTGAGATCCCAACATTTGAACGACCAGAAGCAACAGGATTGATGATTGCGCTTGATGGAGTGTCTGATCCGGGCAACCTAGGTACGATTATTCGCGTCGCAGACTGGTATGGCATTAAGCATATCGTTGCGAGCAGCGATTGTGCAGACCCATACAACCCGAAAACGATCAGCGCGACCATGGGCAGCTTTGGCCGAGTACACGTAAGCCAAACAGACTTACCTGAATACTTAGAGCAAGCGAACCTGCCTGTATACGGGGCGTTCTTAGAAGGCGAAAGTGTTCATAAGACGGAATTTACTACCAACGGTATTTTGCTGATGGGCAGTGAGTCTCACGGAATTCGTGAACACGCCGCTAAATTCGTGACAGACAAGATTACGATTCCAGCATTCGGTGGCGCAGAGTCTCTGAATGTAGCAATGGCGACGGGTATTATTCTCGACAACATGCGTCGTCAGCATAGCTAAATTTCATAAGCTAACGAGCCAGTCGACAGTGCTCAGATATTAAAAAAGGCGTATTGATTAAATCAGTACGCCTTTTTATTTGAGTTATTTTCAACAATTACTTTTCTAGCATTGCCAACTTATCAGCGACACCATTCCACTTTTCAGCTTCATCCATCGGTGCTTTGACTTCAGTTTGTACCGGCCAGATTTCGGCAAGCTCGGCATTCACTTCAACAAAGATCTTTTGATCTTCTGGCAGTTCATCTTCTTGGAAGATCGCTTGGGCGTCGCATTCAGGTACACACAAACCACAATCAATGCATTCGATTGGGTTGATTACCATGAAATTCGGGCCTTCATGGAACGCATCTGCGGGGCATACCGCCACACAGTCTGTGTATTTACATTGAATACAGTTATCGCCTACGACAAATGCCATGATGCTCTGCTCTATAAGTTAGTCAAAATTGAAGAATGGAGGATAATACTCATCCCAAGGCAAAATTCAACATCATACGGCTCTAATATCGTGTCTATTTGCTCCATGTTTCCAAATTAGTATGACAGATAAATCAATTTCTCGTAAAATGCGCGCCATTGTGAGCTTATCGCTTCTTTCAACATCAGCGTTTTCATCAAACTCTGCGTTTAGAAGCGGTCTAGCTAAGACACCTATAAAGACGAGACATCGAAATGATACGTTTAACCGAAATTAAACTCCCCCTAGACCACGAAGAATCAGCCATTCAAGACGCTATTGAAGCAAAGCTTGGCATTAATTCTGAGCAGGTACTTTCTTTTAATATCTTTAAACGTGGCTACGATGCTCGTAAGAAATCAAAAATCTTACTTATCTACACGCTTGATGTTCTCGTTGAAAACGAAGCTGAGTTGTTAGAGCAATTCATTAGCGACCCGCACGTAAAAGTGACTCCTGACATGGAGTACAAATTCGTGGCTAAAGCGGTTGAGAACCAAACTGAGCGCCCTGTCGTTATCGGTTTTGGCCCTTGTGGTTTGTTCGCTGGCCTAGTGCTTGCTCAAATGGGCTTCAATCCAATCATCGTTGAGCGTGGCAAAGAAGTTCGTGAACGTACGAAAGATACCTTTGGTTTCTGGCGTAAGCGTACACTGAACACTGAATCAAACGTACAGTTTGGTGAAGGCGGCGCAGGTACATTCTCTGACGGTAAGCTATACAGCCAAGTTAAAGATCCAAAGCACTACGGCCGTAAAGTAATCGAAGAATTCGTTGCTGCAGGTGCACCTGAAGAAATCCTATACGTAAGTAAGCCGCACATCGGTACCTTTAAACTGGTTACCATGATCGAGAAGATGCGTGCTTCTATTATTGAGCTAGGTGGCGAAATCCGTTTCAGCACTCGTGTAGACGACGTTCATATGGAAGATGGTCAAATCACTGGCCTAACACTTTCTAACGGTGAAGAGATCAAATCTCGTCACGTAGTACTGGCTGTTGGCCATAGTGCTCGTGATACGTTTGAAATGCTGCACGAACGTGGCGTTTACATGGAAGCTAAGCCTTTCTCTGTTGGTTTCCGTATCGAACATAAGCAAGCGATGATCGATGAAGCTCGCTTCGGTAAAAACGCAGGTAATCCTATCCTAGGTGCAGCGGACTACAAACTAGTACACCACTGTAAGAATGGCCGCACTGTATACAGCTTCTGTATGTGCCCGGGTGGTACTGTGGTTGCAGCGACTTCTGAAGAAGGCCGCGTAGTCACCAACGGCATGAGCCAATACTCTCGTGCAGAACGTAACGCAAACAGTGCAATCGTTGTGGGTATCGACCCAGAGCGTGATTACCCAGGTGACGCACTAGCAGGTATCCGCTTACAACGTGAATTAGAAAGTGCCGCTTATGTTCTAGGTGGCGAGAACTACGACGCCCCTGCACAGAAAATCGGTGACTTCCTGAAAGGTCGTGATCCAAGTGAAATCGGTGAAGTAAAACCATCATTCACGCCGGGTATCCACCTAACGGACATTTCAAAAGCGCTACCTGATTTTGCTATCGAAGCGATTCGTGAAGCAATCCCAGCGTTCGAGAAGAAGATCAAAGGTTTCTCTACGCCAGACGGTCTACTAACAGGTGTTGAGACTCGTACGTCTTCTCCTGTCTGCATCAAACGTGGCAAAGACTACCAAAGCATCAACCTTAAGGGCTTCTTCCCTGCTGGTGAAGGCGCAGGCTACGCTGGTGGTATCCTATCTGCTGGTATCGATGGTATTAAAGCGGCGGAAGCGCTAGCACTGTCTATGGTTGAACAGAACCAAGCTGAGAAGATTGAGATCGCTTAGGCTCTCGGTTTATTTATCTAAATTGGTTTGTATATCTAAATCAGATAACAGCTAGCAAATATCAAAAAGGGCTCAATGAGCCCTTTTTAGATCTTGATACTAGCCATCGAGATTAATGCCGGTAGATGCAATTACTCTTCGTTTGACTTGATTTGGTCTGAGTTCCACTTCCCTTCATGAATCGCTGAATTGACGTCTCTTCTTGGTAGCCAGCCATAAGTTTTGAACCGCACACACGGTGCTGTACAGATCCATCTCTTGTTTGATGGTTCGACCTAGCACGACCTTTCCGGTTCGATTACGGTCACAAGTCACGCAAATACCGATAGGTGATTCGACGATGCCTTCTAGTTTTAGGCGCTTATACATCGCTTGTTTTTCATCGGTGAACATTTCCGCGGATTCTGTATGAGCCTGATTAAAACCGCCTTTGATTTGTTGTTTGGTTTCGATATCACGGACAACGACAAAGTCCCAAGGTTGCATAAAACCAACACTGGGCGCATGGTGCGCTGCGGTTAGCACACGCATCAAAACGTCTTCTGGGATCTCATCAGGAAGAAACTGACCACGAACATCTCGGCGAGAAAAAATCGTTTTATATACTGCATCGCGTTCATTCGGCGTAATTTCCATACATCCCTGTCTTATCGTCGTCTTATTGAGTCAGTATTATCCAACTAAAGTGTCTATGTTACTAGCGGTACACAAGCAACATGGTAGAATGCCGCCATTAATCTTATCCTTGTATAAGATTGTTGAACCTTTCCATCGCTATTTAGCCAAATCATACCGAGAAACTTATGCCATTTTCCAAGCTTGGATTAAGCTCACCTATTGTTAAAGCCGTTGCAAAACAAGGCTATGAAAAGCCAACCTCTATTCAAGAAAAAGCAATTCCGATTGTGCTTTCTGGTAAGAACCTAATTGCTGCTGCACAAACAGGTACAGGTAAAACTGCGAGCTTTGTTCTCCCTATCTTAGAAATGCTAAGTAAAGGTGAAACACAACGTAAAAAACGTATTCGTGCTGTTATTCTGACACCAACTCGTGAGCTTGCGATTCAGGTTGAGCAGAACATTACTAAGTACGCGAAGTTCCTAAACCTAACATCATTAGCTATGTACGGTGGCGTATCTTACCAACACCAGAAAGACCGCTTGATCGAAGGTGTCGATATTCTTGTGGCAACTCCAGGTCGTTTGATCGATATGTACGGACAACGTGCCGTTCATTTTGATGAAGTTGAAGTACTGGTTCTTGATGAAGCAGACCGCATGCTAGACATGGGTTTCATCGAAGACATCAACAAGATCATCGCGCGTTTGCCACAAAACATTCAAAACCTTTTGTTTTCAGCAACGCTATCAACGCCAGTTCGTGCGCTAGCAAAAAGCGCAATCAGTGAAGCGGAAGAGATTTCTATCGCCAAAACTGACGCTTCTAAAGCAAACATCGAACAATGGCTAGTTACAGTCGATAAAGACCGTAAATCTGCACTGTTAAGCCACATGATCACTGATGGTGAGTGGGACCAAGCGCTTATCTTTATCGAGACTAAGCACGGCGCGGCTAAATTGGTTGCTCAGCTTGAAAAGCGTGGCATCCAAGCAGAAGCTTTCCACAGTGGACGTAGCCAAGCGATTCGTGAAAAGATTCTGGCTGATTTCAAAAAAGGTCGTCTAAAGTATCTAGTTGCGACAGGTGTTGCTGCTCGTGGTATCGATATCGATAATCTAAGCCGCGTAGTGAACTACGACATCCCATTCCCAGCGGACGACTATGTTCACCGTATTGGTCGTACAGGCCGTGCTGATGCGTCTGGTGAAGCGATCTCTTTCCTATCGAAAGATAACTTCAAGAACCTGTGCATTATCGAAAAACGTCTTGGTCACTTGATTGAGCGTCGCGTTGTTGAAGGTTTCGAACCACGCAAAGAAGTCCCAATTTCAGTATTGAACTTCGTTCCTAAGAAAAAAAGAGAACAGCAACAAGACTAAATAATTTCAGCGACAGAAAATGTAAAAGTCGCGTTAACCAAAATGAAAATAAAACGAAGTCCTATGTGGCTTCGTTTTGTTCTTTGAAATACATATAAAGTTGAGGTAATAAGATGATCACTCCTATCGCAACGAGATTAACCCGAGGCCAAGACCTAAAGCTTGAGCTCCAAAAGCTAGTGACAGTGCACAATATCTCAGCGGGCTCTGTCGCATCTTGTGTCGGGTGTGTTTCTCAGCTCAATATTCGTTTGGCTAATGCAAACAACACCAAGCTAATCACAGCTCCGTTCGAAATTGTGTCTGTAATGGCAACGCTAACCCCAAACCACCAGCATGTTCATATATCCGTTGCTGATGAAAATGGCGATGTAATTGGTGGGCATTTGCTTGAAGGAACGATTATCGCAACCACAGCTGAATTGATTGTTCACCGCTACGATACTTTGACCTTCAACAGAGAGCATGATGATTCGACGGGTTACACTGAGCTCACGATCAGCAGCAACATACAATAGATTGACCCATAGCAACACCAGCGCCCCATATAAAGCGATACAACTAAATAAATAGTATTAGGAAACACGATGGCTCCAAATTCCGCAGACTCCGTTATCGTTCTCGATTTCGAAACCACAGGCTTATCACCAAACATGGGTGACCGAGCGATTGAAATCGGTGCGGTTAAATTAGTTAACGGCGAAGTCGTCGACACCTTCCAGCAGCTCATGAACCCTGGATTTCGCGTTAGTGGATTCATTGAAAGTTATACCGGGATCAGTAACCGCATGCTAAGCACTGCGGCCAGTTGCAGTGAAGTAATGGATGAGTTTGCAGACTTTATCCAAGGCAGCCAATTGGTTGCTCACAATGCATCGTTTGATAAGCGCTTTCTCGATGCAGAATTAGACTTTATTGGCCGAGACTATACAGGCAAGTTCGCTTGCTCAATGTTGATTGCTCGCCGTCTAATCCAAGACGCACCGACTCATAAGCTAGGCGACCTTGTGCGTTTTAAAAACATCGACAACGACGGTACTTTCCACAGAGCGTTAGCCGATTCGGAAATGACAGCACGGTTATGGTTATTGATGATTGATGAACTGCAAAGTGATCACGGTATTCAACAACCGAGCTTTCAACTGATGCAGAAGATATCTAAGACCGCTAAAGGCTCGATTCCAAAACTGCTGATGAGTAACAGAGGCTAACTCTCTGCATTCGGTTTGGGGTTTGTCAGAAGGCTAGTAGCAAACAGTCACTAGCCTTAATATAGCTACCCTACTCCTGCAGTGACACTAACGTCGTCTTGAGGCTTTCTAGCTCACTCATAAAATAAGCCCATTGTTTATCACTGCTCACTGCGGCGATATCCACCAAGAACTTCGCTGATATTTGCATATTCTTATCAAGCTTAGACTCCAGTTCTTGCGGATAATAATCTTCATTGTTCAAAAGCAGGTTCATAATAATTGGCTGCGCAATATGTAAGTCAGTCTTCTTTTGCATGAGTGTTGTGAGATCTTGGTATGTATTATTTTGATATTGGCGCCAGTTATCGTTGGTATTTACCCATTCTTGAGACCAAGTTGAAATAATCTGCTTTTGCTCTTTCGATACCGATCCTAGCCATCGCTCTAGCCTATCTTCTATTCGACTTCGATATCGCTCTCTCGAATCTTCATCATTCAATGATAATCTTTCTTCGTAATACTCTTGCTGCTTTTCTCTAAAGTTCTTTAAGAATTCGTTATCTTGCTCTGGGGTAAGCTGCATACTTAACGCATAAATATCTGGAGCGAACTTATTAACGATCGAGCGAATATGATTTTTAGTTTGTTCACTTTGATCAATGATAAAAGCAGAATTCATATCAGAACGGTCTAGATTTCGAATCGCTTCTAGTTGCGACATATACAGCGGAAGTTGGGTTTCTTTATGCCATTGCTGTAATAAGTCGAGGCGCTCTTCGAGCTCTGATTCTTGACTGTTGGATAGAGAAACAAAGTCTTCAATATAGCTAACCGCAAACCAGCTTATATTGTTGTAGGCAAATTTTGTCCCGCAACCAGCGAATACAAAACAGACTAATAAGACTAACCATCGACACAGGGCAAGATTACGAAGCCCCTTGTCCTGCAAGGATTTGCGAAAGGTAGCTGTTGTTACGGTTCGCTTTTTTCTGCTTTCTTTTGATNTAAGTGTTCGATTAAGTTCAAAGTGGCTGTATGATTATGGGTTTGGCAATATTAGATCATATTTGTTAACAAAGTGCGATTACGAAGCCCCTTGTCCTGCAAGGATTTGCGAAAGGTAGCTGTTGTTACGGTTCGCTTTTTTCTGCTTTCTTTTGATCCCAGCTTTGAAGCTGGTTTCTTCCGTCAGCAGGTTTAAAACAATATGCCTTATAACAGCTAAGTTCTCACCAGCTTGCTCTCGACGTATCCGACATTAAAACCAACGTCTAATCGCCAGTGCATCTGATTTTCAATGCTACAATGTGCTCGCGTGCTCTCTAGTAAAACTTTAGCCGTCAGTTTTGCTAAGCTTATGTAGTGCTTGATTTGCATTGTTTCTGCTGGCTTATCACCTTCTTGACGAATTGAAACGACCATGCCAATGGTGGAGATTTCCGCCCAATCAAGCGCTATATCACCTAAGAAATCTGTATTAATCATACTAGAATTAAATACTTGGCTAATCGCTTTTGATTACCTTTTACCGCCAATAAGTAATCTGCATCTTGAGCAACTATCTTTTCAGCTATATCCTTTTGACACCCCATAGCATCAATCGTCACTAAACAACCCCGCAAGGAAAGCATCTCAAGCAGTTCAGGGATCACTTTGATTTCATTACTCTTATCTGCAGTTTTAACTTGTCCTAGTACAACTTGATTTGCTGCACTAAACGCACTAACCATATGGATAGCACCACAACATCTGTCTTTATTGTACGTGTCTCTGAGGGTTTTTCCGTCGATAGCAATAACTTCGCCCTCAGTCACTGCATGACAGCCTTTCATCCATGCAGAAAAGAATCGTTGCAGTTGCTTAGCGGAAATAAGATTGATAACTGGGGTAATGGTATCGTGCACCGGTATGTCTTGTTTGAAATCACCATAACGTCTAAGCCAATCCAAGTTATCTTCACTAAAATCTTCAATATCCTCCCAACCTTCAGCACCAGCAATCACTGAAGAAATGGTTAAGAAGATAATATCGGTTAGCGTGTGCTCAATTTCCCAACTTGGCGAGGTTCTCAAATAACTGAAATGTGATCCAGAAGGGTTAATCCGTTCATTATGCTAAATATCTGCAGTTAAAAAACAGTAGATGATCACACCTAAATCTCATCATCAAATCGATCTTGAATGTATTGAAATTATTGTGGTTTCAATGTATAAATTAATGGAAAAATCACTTCACGTCACCCCTTATTCTATAAGGGTTTTTATGATCTTACCCTGATATATTCACATGATAATATCATACCTAGCAGGATAAGGTTATGAGAAATGACCGCCACTAAAGTTCAACCGATCCTAATACAACGTAGTTAACAACACGAAAAGACGCTAACTAGGGAAATAGCAACACAACAATTGTCTCACCATATTATTTGAAGACAGTTACTTTCGGTAGCAATGAATTTAACCTCTGTTGCCTCGTAAAATCTTTCATTTACTTAGTAAAGTATCGTCCCCGATATATTAATATCTTAGCAACCTTCCGTACTAGGTCTCATTACTAATTTAAAATCATCTAGACACCTGATAAACTCTAACTGATATATACCCCAACAGACTTGCTTATTAATCTAGACATTTACTGTTAACCAAACAACATGACCAAACGCTATCTCTTATTCAATAAAATATTATTTCCGAAAACCTTACTGAATAGATAGAGACCCTATTAATAATTTACTATAACCTCTATCATCACTAAACATACATTAGGACTAATCCACACCATATAAAATTAGCGCATTAATTTTATGGCTAACATCTTTTCTTTAAAAATATCTTTAGTATCATTAAACATAAAGTCAAGAATAACACCTGAAAATATTGATGTGAATAATGCGGCAAAGCACACTCCCTTAATTCCGGCTAAATAATAACCTAACAACAAAGATATTACTGAAACGAAAAATGATAATATAGCTCTGTAAAAAATAAATTTTGTCCGATTACTACATATGAGGAACTTTCCTGTTAATACTCTTAAGATCAAGAATGGCACTCGAAGAGATAACAACGAAACTAAAAAAATTGTATCCTTATAATCTGTCAAGTACGTATTAACAATTATTACATTACTAATGATTATTAATAGAGATAGTCCTGAACACACCCAAAAAAACATCGAATATATTCTTATTCTACCGTCACTCTCTAGATTAACAAAATAAGCCATCAAGGATGATACAATCAATGACGGAAGCAATACACCAAAGCTAACAATTTTAACCGAATAGGTATAGTAACCTAAATCTAACGATGAGCTAAAAAAACCAATGATATATATATCAAACTTTGAAGAAACTGTGCCCAAAACACCTGAAATCCAAACAAAAATGAACTTCTTATTTAAAACAACATCTTTTATCCCAGTTTTACCAATCTCATAATTAGACTGCTTTATGTTATTTAACCCCGATATAAAAAGAACTAAATTATATACAGCAGTTTCAACAAGGAATATAACAGATAATGTTTCTAAATCAGGGCTAATATATGCACAATAAAGCTTCATTAATGTACCTAATGATACAGTTAACATGTTAACTTTAAATACTTCCCTTCCCCCTCCTTTAGATTCATGATTCTGAACACCCAAAGAAAATGAAGATAAAACTATTGCCAAGCAAAAGAATAAGTTGCTTGATATTAATGTGAAATATCCAACAATAGCCAACATTATAGATAAGAACAGTCTAAACCCGATTATATACGTATACAATTTAGGGTAAACTGCATTTTCCATATGCATTTTTGTAATATTTTCAGATATTCCAAAGTTAGCTACAACCACTAACAAAGTGAACCCAGCCATTAGATAGTGATACTTCCCCATCACCTCCACACCTAATTTCTCACTCAGAATCAAAAAAACCAAAAAGTTAGTAGTAAATACTATGATTTTCCCTATAGTCATATACATTGAACTTTTGAGCAGCACATTCCCCTTGAATTTCATACTTTAAAAAACCAAAATAGTGATTAAATACTAGTTATAGGGCAAGATCACGAAGTCCCTTGCCCGACAAGGACTTAAAAAAGGTAGCTATTGCTACGGTTCGCTTTTTTCTGCTTTCTTTCTATCCCAGCTTTAAAGCTGTTTTTTCCATCAGCGGGTTTAAAGCCATTTGTTTTATCACGGATAACATCATCACCAACTTTCTCTCGACGTATCCGACATTCATCTTATTTAAAGCCAACGTCTAATCGCCAGTGCATCTAATTTTCAATACTCCAATGCGCTCGCGTACTCTCTAGCAAGGCTTTAGCTGTCAAGTTTTCTGAGCTTATGTAGTCTTGATTTGCATTGTTTCTGCTGGCTATCACCTTCTTAACGAATGGCAACTACAAGCCAATGGTGGAGATTTTCGTCCAATCAAGCGCTATATCACCTAAGAAATCTGTATTGTAAACAACCATGTCCTTTCTCCGAGTGACGTATTTACACCTTCAAAACTATTAGGCATATTAGAATTAGACTCTTGGCTAATCGCTTGCTCTAAGCGTTTTTGATTATCTTTTACAGCTAATACGTAATCAGCGCCTTGAGCAACAATCTCTTCGGCAATCTCTTTTGGTACCCCATAGCATCAATCGTAACTAAACAACCTCGCAAGGGAAGCATCTCAAACAGTTCAGGAATCGCTTTTATTTCATAGCTCTTATCTGCAATTTTAACCTGCTCTAACACAACTTAATTTGCTGCACTAAAGACACTGACCGTATGAATTGCGCCATAATGTTTGTCTTAGTCGTACGACCTCTGAGGAATTTGCCGTCGATAGAAATAACTTCACCCTCAGCCATTTCATACCAGTCTTTAATCCACACATGGCAAGGGGCTCGAATAACTGAAATATGGTCCAAAAAGGCTTAATCCGTTCATTAGGCTACATAACTGCTGTAAAAAACTTTATATGGTCACACCTAAATCTGATAACAAAATAGATCTTGAATGTATTGAAATAATTGTAACTTCAGTGTACGGATTTGTAAAAAATCACTTCACGCCATCCTTTATTCCATACGGTTTTTTCTGCTCTTGCCTTGGATAGCTTCCCTTGGGTTAGAGTTATTGTGCCCTAAGCGCTGATGTCATCAATAATGCAGCGAACACTGCGAGCCAATAAGCCTTCGTTGCAGGTAACCAAACTTTAAGATACACAAACCTTAACCTTAGACTGTTAAAAAGCCTTTGAAATCGTAAATGAATTTATTATTTTCTTTTTTACACAAGTCAATAAGCTCATCATGCCCTACAGTTAAAAATAGAGCATCATACTCGCTAAAAGTTACAGAAGATTGTATTTCTAAGCTATATTCATGAATTACTTCATTTTTATCCGCCCATGGATCTACTATATCGACATCGAAACCAAGTTTAGTAAGAGCAAGAAACAATTCGTAAACTTTTGTATTTCTTATATCAGGGCAATTCTCTTTAAAGGTAAAACCAAGCAAAGCGATTTTACAATTAATAGGGTTAATCTTATTTTTAATTAAAGAGTGTAAAAAATCATTAGCAAGATACGCTGGCATATTGTCGTTAATTTCTCTGGCTTGTCTCATTAAATCAGGAACATAGCCAGAAATAGTAGATTTATGTAAAAGATAATATGGATCAACACCTATACAATGCCCACCAACTAACCCAGGCTTTAACTTCATAAAGTTCCATTTGGTTGCAGCTGCTTCAATTACTTCATGAGTATTTATTTCTAACTTTTGTAATACTTGGTGCAACTCGTTAATGAGCGCTATATTTACATCGCGCTGTACATTCTCTATTACTTTCGAAGCTTCTGCGACTTTGATGCTTGAGGCTTTATGAGTTCCTGCTGTAATAATGGTTTTGTAAAGTTGATCAACAAATTCGGCAATCTCATCATTCGAGCCACTTGTGACCTTTAAGATATTCGTCACTCGGTGTTCTTTGTCACCCGGGTTAATACGCTCTGGAGAGTAACCAGCAAAGAAATCTACATTAAACGTTAAGCCTGAAACACGTTCTACTACAGGTAAACACGTCTCTTCGGTAGCGCCAGGGTATACCGTAGATTCATAAATCAGAACATCACCTTTACTTACAATCGAGCCCAAAGCTTCTGATGCTTTGATCAATGGGGTTAGATCTGGCTGCTTATGCTCGTCAATTGGCGTTGGTACCGTAACAATGTAAACATTGGCTTCTTTAAGTTCGTTAAGATCTGCCGTGTACGTAAGAAACTCCGCATCTTTAAGCTCTTCTTTTGAGCATTCAAGCGTGAAATCTGAACCACTTTTAAGCTCATCAACGCGAGATTTGTTGATATCAAAGCCTAACGTTGGCATTTTTTTACCAAACTCTACAGCGAGTGGCAAACCAACATAGCCCAAGCCAATTATCGCTACCTTGGTATTTTCAAACATGGACGTCATAATAATTCCTAAAATTTTTAATTCTTAATTCTTAATTCTTAATTCTGCGAGTCATTTACTCACAAAAATGCCTCAGTTGTATTAAACACACTGAGACACTTTTTATCCATTTTAAGACAGTCTATTTTAGACAGCTCTTTATAAAACCTAAATTTTGCTATCTTTTTAAAACCGCCCCAATAGGTAGCCAAAAAGCAGTCTTTCTGTGGCTTGTAACGCGTTCAACTTGCTATGCAATTGCATTTGGGTACGCTACCGCCCTTAGGTTTGGCTCCTAAAGGCAATAATTACAATTTGTACGCTTTATGCGGTTTTCATACGATTTTAAATATGCTGCGCATTCTAGCAAAGTAAGTGCATATTAACCAGTTTGAAATTAACCCTATTTGGACTGACCTCTCACCAAGCATTTACCCAGCGGAAGCTTTGTACGTCTTGCAGGTACTGAGTGCCTATGTAATAGCGGTTTTCTTGTACTGCATTGCTAACGCTTTTCTATATCAATAAAGATGTTGCCGTTGCGGTACAGCGACACGAAGCTTAGGTTGTTGTTTACAAACAATAACGCTTTAATCTCTGTCCGCGTTAGTCCTTGTGGGTAGTGACTAACCAGCAGCTTCAAGAACTCGCCAATACGCCCTTCCACTCGCCCTTCCACTCGCGCTACCTCTTGCTCTAAAATGGTTACTTTTTCTTCCGTTGTCAGTTTTTTTAGGCTGGTATCTTCCATGGTGCCCTCTCCCTAATTCTACTTTTGTTTCTTGACGTTTTTTGGCTGTATTCGCGTTTGGTCTGCCCTTGCCTTTGGTTTTCCTTAGCTTTTAGTTCCCTAAGCTTTGGGCTGAGTGAACAAGCACTTCATCTGTGAATAATCGAATGGTCACTGCTTAGAATCCGTGCCGGTCGATTTGGATTGAACTAGGGCCTTGATACGCGCTTCAAACGGGTTGGTGGTACTCTTGGCTTTGTAGTCCGCTAGGGCCTGAGAAACAGGCGTGGGTTGTTGAAATTTACTTTCGGCTTGGTTGCTTTTGATTGGCTGCGCTTGGTTTGAAGCTGTTGTAGGCGCATCTGCTTTTCTTGATCCTACGGCTTTTATCGATTGATCTTTCTTTGAGAGTTTCACCATTTTTGTTTGCTTAAAGACTGATGAAGAGTCTCGTTTCGCCTTGGCTTGTGCGCTTCTTCTTAGCCAGCCATTCACAAAGTGGCCAATGTGCTCAAAGGGTTTGCGCTTATCGGGGTTGATGTACAGCCACGCTTGCATGGCATGTAGTTCTTGCAGCACATCTAACTTTGAGTAGGTGCGTTCTAATATTGTGGTGAACTCATGATAAATCGGTGCGCTGCCCTCTTTGGTGAGCAGGTGAATCACGGCTTCATTCTGTTGGCTTATGGCAGTAGTGGTGGCTTGAGGTGTCGTTGACTCTTTTTCAAGAGACAAGGCTGTTTCAAGATCTGGGGCTGTTTACAAGGAATGTTTTTTTTATGTTCTTTATGAAAGATTATGTGTGCCAGGTGATCACTCTCCGTGTTCGATCTTGAGTCACCCTGGTGGGTGTCTGAATGATCTGTTTTCTGCGCATGCTCTGTTGTCTTTGTTCGTTCTGTCTTCTGTGCATTTTCTAGCGAGGCTGGCGGTAAGTCGGTTTGTTCTACATTAGCGTTATCTAGGTCGGTCTGCTGAATCTGGCTATCGTTGGGTTGGCGCAGCTGATATATATATTGCTGCGCTGGCGTCCTGAATCATCAAACCGTTTTATTCGCTTCACAAAGCCTTGTTTTTCCAATTCGTGAATGTGTCGCTTAACGGTTCTTACCGACACTTCACAATATTGTGCTAGGCAACTAAGGGAAGGAAAACACACTCCGCGCGCGTCTGCATTGTCGGCCAGTTTTAATAGCACCAACTTGCTAATCGGCGATCCGGTTTTTAATGGGATGATAGAAAGAATGAGGGAAACACACATAAATAACGCTCCTTGTTAAAGGATATTGGGCTTGGTCTAGCGATTGCCTTGGTCTATCTCTTACTCTCAATTTGGCGATTGAGCTGATCTGGCTAGAGCCATTCGTTTTCACAACAAGTTATTAACACCTCTTTTTTAGGCATTAGGGGCAAAGTTAAGGCGAGATAAAAAGTAACAAAAAGTGTTTCTCCTGCTTGCTCTCATCGATACGCAATAAAACCACTACCCATACTGATAACCTTCGAAGCACCTCTCACTTTCTTGTGTTCCTCTGTTTTCGCGTTATTACCGCCAACCCCAATCAAGAATGTTGAAGTACATTGCCCTCCCCATACAGCAACAAGGTGCTTAATGAAGGCGATAGTTTCTCTTTTTATTTCAGCGTATCAACTCGGGATGGCCAGCATCGAGTGCCGTGTTAATTACCTCAATAAATCACGCCATCCGTTATTTTTTAGTAATAGTGATGGGTCTAAAACTAGCGGTTATAAAGAAAGCCAAATGGAAGGTTATTATTTTAATGAGGATGAGTGCGGTAATGTCCCCAGTTATGAGGATCTTTGTTGGATGATCAGCCGAGCGTGGCGCAGGCAGCCACTGGGTTATTACGTGATGTATTTACGTTATGTAAACCACTACTCTGGCTATGTAAAAACCGTAGCAACCAGTTTGCGACAACACATCGTATTGCACCCTAATTTAAAAGAATCGTTATCAACGTCTTTAATCGCCTATTTACAACACGAGGATTTATTTTGTCAAACACTCCACTAGCAACTGATCGAGTTCCACACCAGCCGTTAAAAGCGTCTACTGTTTTGCAAGATCGGGCTAGCACGGAAGAGCGCAGTCCTTCGTTAGAGCCTTGTTTTTCACTCGCGCCCTATTCCTTCAGTCTGGTTTCGGTTTAACTCCGTTTGCCTCATTGCCCGGCATTCTCATTTATTACGGTGCATTGCAGCGCCACGCCACCACAGCAAGATGTAGACGTAGCCGAGATTCGCCGATGGCATAAAAAGAAAGGCAGGCGCGATGTCGGGTATCACTTTGTTATTCGTCGCAATGGGGATGTCGAACTTGGCAGGCTACTGTCGCAAACTGGCGCGCATATGAAAGGACACAACAAGAGCAATGTTGGGGTTTGTATGGTCGGTGGCTGTAATGCTGCTATGCAACGAGAAGACAACTTCACACTTGCGCAGCGTAAGGCACTGTTTGGTTTGATGGCGGCGTTACAAGAGCAGTTCTTGATTTCAGATGAAAATGTTAAGGGGCATAAAGATTGAGGCGTGAATAAGGCGTGTCCTGTTTTGAGGTTGAGAGCAGATACGGGATGCGAAGAGCTAGAGGAGCAGATGAGGGTGACGGGTAAACGAGATACGAAGAGTGGCGCTTTTCGTATCTTGCATCTGCCCTTCGCTCTTCAGCTCTTCAGCTCTTCAGCTCTTCGTTACCCGATTACTCGAATCCCGTATCTGCTTTCTTTACTTCTTGTCGCTCGAATACGTATAGTTGTAGTAACCGTAGCCGTACGAGCTTGATGCTTTCTTCTCGATGGCGTTGAAGATAACTCCTTTCACTTCGATACCGGATTGTTCAAAACGGTTACGAGCAACGTCGATCTCTTTTACGGTGTTTTGGCCGTAACGCGCAACCATTAATGTGGTGCCAGCAAAGGCGCCAACAATACTTGGGTCGGTTACCGCCAGTATTGGTGGGGTATCGACAATCACCAAGTCATACTCTTTAGATGCCCATTCCATTAACTCTGCAAAGCGCGGGTGCATCAGCAGCTCAGATGGGTTTGGTGGTACTTGGCCGCGGGTAATGATTTCTAGGTTTTCAACTGGGGTCGACTTCACTGACTGAGCGAATTCTGCCTTGCTACTTAATACATCAGAAAGGCCGTTGTCCCAGTTAACACCAAAGCTTTGTTGTAGATAACCTTTACGCATATCCGCATCAATCAACAATACCTTTTGACCTGTTTTTGCGGCTACTGCAGCAAAGTTGGTAGAGATGAATGATTTTCCGATGCCCGGCGCAGGGCCAGAGATCATCAAAATGTTGTTTTTCGCTTCTAACATCGCAAAGTGCAAACTGGTACGAAGGCCACGCAGCGCTTCAACCGAAAGGTCAGCAGGGTTAGATTCGGCAAGCAGTGCTTGGGTCCCTTTAGTCTTCTGTTTCTTTGACTTAAAGCGGTTGGTTAACTCAATCTGTAAATCGGATTTTGGTACCGCAGCGTAAACCGGCAAGCCAATTTGTTCAATTTGGTCTGGGTTTTCAACACCGCGGTGGAACGCCGCTTTCACTAATACAAACGCCACACTTAGCATGCCACCCAGTAGCGTCGCCAATACAACAATCAGCGGCTTCTTCGGTTTAACAGCACCAGCATAGGCCTGAGCGTCATCTAATATACGAACGTTACCAACCGTACCCGCTTTAATAATGCTCAGCTCTTGAACCTTGTTTAAAAGCTGGATGTAGATTTGTTGGTTTACTTCAACATCACGTGTCATGCGCAGTACTTCACGTTGTGTTTTCGGCAGTTTTTGTACTTGCTTGTTTAGGCGCTCTTTCTCACCCAATAGCGTTTTACGTTTATCAAGCAGAGCTTTGTATGCTGGGTGATCTTTAGTAAAGCGTTGGCTAATTTCACTCTCTTTAAACGTTAGCTCATTCAATTGCGCTTCAAGCTCGACCATTACCTTTAGGGTTGATTGTGCTTCTAAGCCTAAGTCGATCGATTCGTTCTTTTGGCGGTAATTGTTCAGTACATCTTCATAGCCGGTTAGCTCAGATTTAATTCCTGGAAGGTGGCTCTCTAAGAACTCTAGGCTCTTCTCTGCTTCCGCTGAATTACGCTTCACGTTCTGTAAGAAGTAGATCTGGCTAATATGATTAAGGATTTCAGAAATCTGCTGTTTGTTTTCACCTTCAAAGCTTAACTTTAAAATACCGGTCTGCTTACCTTGCTCAGACAGAGATAAAGAAGCTTTCAGCCATTCGATCGCTGCCAAGCGGCTTCGCTTGCCAATCGAGAATTCAAAATCGTTATGCGATTCAAAACCTGCCACAAACATGCTGTAGTCATCTGCTGTGGCTAGTTCACCCACTTTACCTTTTAAGATAACATGTTCATCGTCACGAACCAGTTGGTAAGTGCCCTGCTCGGCATCGATAATCTGAATGGTGTGTGCGTAACCATTCGCGTAGCTTGGAAAGGTAAAACGACTCACTGCGATGTGGTTGATATCGCCCGTTAGGCGAGCGAACCCTTTACCGACAATCGGTGTATAACTCGGTGCGGTTACGGTGGTTAAATTGAATTTATCGACCGTTTCGCCCAAGATCATACGAGATTTGATGATCTCCACTTCCGTCGTGGCAGAAGACTCCTGAGAGAACATGTCACCCATATCGCCGACCATCGATGAAATACCGCCAGAGCTCTTCTCTTCAATTTGAATCAGTGCATCCGCTTTGTATATCGGCGTTGAAAGCAGAGCAAACGCAATACCAAACACAGCAAAAACGAATGTGGTCAGCATGATTAACCATTTAGCATCTAATAAGATACCAAGTAGTTTCCCTAGATCTATCTCATCAGAGTTATCTGTGTGTGATTGCTGAGATGGTTGTGTTGTCATCAGATTACTACTTCCTAAACTAGTATTTTGAAGAGAAGTTAAATACGGCTTATATACTTCTCTCTTATATAATTCTATTAATGGCAATTCACCATAGCTTAACGGGCTATAGTTAACGCTTAATTACAGTTTTTTCGCCCAAGCTTGCGCGGCTTCATCAATCAATTTGTAAGCATATTCAAACGCTTCACGGCTTTGACGGTGCGGGTCGGGAATGTCTTTTTGGCCAATCCACTGACCAAACAACATGGTTTTACCACGCGCTTCCGGTGATATTTGAGTGAGCGCCTCCATATGGCCCTTCTCCATCACCAATATCAAATCATACTGGGCACAAAGCTGTGGCGTCACTTGTTGAGACTGATGGTTTTCAACATCCACCCCGTTTTCTGCGGCGATTAAAATCGCCGTCTCGTCTGCTGGCTTACCAATTAAACGACTTTTTTCGACAGCAATACCAGCAGAAGCCACTTCTGTGTTGGGAAGCAACTTTTGAAGAGCGCGCTCTCCTGTCGGGGAACGGCAAATATTACCCACGCAGACGACTAAAATTTTATTAAACATAACTGACTTCTAACTGTAATGGGCTCATAAACATAAAAATCAGGTCACACATAAATGTGACCTGATGGTTGCTCTATCTTAGCCTAAGGCCAATTGCGGATACGTAACACACCTTCGGTTAATTCATTGAAGCCTGAAATGGTCGGAACCAATTGTCCAATCACACGGTTCCAACGACTAATAGGTGCTGCCGTTACATAAACAATATCGTAAGGTTTTAAATCAAATTCAGTGCCAATCACCAATGCTGAAGCATCTTCCATATTGAGTTGGTAGATATCGGCCATACGCTCTGACTTATCATCAGAAGTGCGAATCACAAACACACCTGTTGCATCGGCTGAAAGTTGGTTGATACCACCTACGTTACTGAGTGCTTCTGTTAAGCTCATGCCGACACGATCAATTTTTAATAGTTTAGGCTCATTGACCTCACCCATCACAAATACTTTCTGATTGTCGTTACGAGGTACGTGAACAATATCACCCGCCTGCAGTAAGCGGTTTTGCGTAAGGTCACCACGTTGCATCAAGCCATACAAAGACAGGGTTTCTTCAACGCCATTACGCGTTAGTGAAACGTTTCGCCAATCGGCGTCTTCAGACAAACCACCAGAACGGTTCACTGCATCGAGTAACGTTAAAGGGATATTGGTGATTGCTTGCTGGCCAGGTTGAGACACTTCACCTGTAATATAAGTTTTCTTAGATCGGAAAGCCGCGACGTTAACATCAACCTGAGGGCTTTCGATGAACTTTGCTAACCGAGTAGCAATATCAATACGAACTTCGCGAACGGTTTTTCCCGCCACTTCAACGGTACCAATATACGGGTAGAAGATTGTGCCATCAGCATGAACCCAGTTGCCTGCTTCTGTGCTGCTACGGTAAGAACCGGCAGGAATCGTCAGTTCAGGGTGATCCCAAATGGTAATGTTTAAGATATCACCGATACCCACTTGGTATTCATATTTTGCGATATCAATATCAAGCTCAGGGTTGGCTTGTGAAACCGACAAAACGTTAGTTTGATAACTCGATACTGACTGAGCCGTCAATGGGTAAAGATTAACCACATCAGAAATGTCAGATTCTTGCTGTTCTTCAGAAGGAAGAATCACATTCTTATTGTCGGTAGAAAGGTGAGTCCCTGGAGTAGTACACCCTGCCAGTAAAGCAGGAAGGAGCGCTAAAAGGAGGCGATTTTTATTAATCTTCATGTTTACCAATTCATAGAAACGGAATGTGTCTGGCGCCTAAAAGGACATCCAAAGAATAGAGGTATTTTGATTTCATCAGTTACACAAGAGGGAGTTCGGGGGAAGTAGCAAGATATGACTCCCATTTAAATAAGTGGGGAAAATGCTACCGCCCTTTGATAATCCGCGACATCACACTGCGTAACTTACTTGATTTACTCACTTAGCTGGCCCCAAAAGACGCTTAAAATTGAACAGGGCTATCTAACTAACTGAGCAACTAAACGTCGCAAAAAATACCACTGCACACGGTTAGTTTAATTCGTGAACATTATCCACAATTTATGCTTATTATCAACCTAGTTGAATGGTTAAAGAGCAGATACGGGATTCTGAAGAGCAGTATAGAGATACGAGTAAACGAGATACGAAGAGCTTAAGAGCAGATGCGGGATTCGAGTAAACGAGATGCGAAAAGCCTAAGGGCAGATACGAGTAAACGAAGAGATAAGAGCAGGTTCAAATCTCGATTATTCGATACCGCTCTTTCCCTGCTCTTCGTATCTCGCTACTCGTTACCCGAATCTATCTTTTCTCGCTCTTCGCTACTCGATTACCCGCATCTCGACACTGCTCTTTCCGCTCTACTTCACGCTACTTGGTCTTTGGAACCAAGGTGAGCGAGCGTCGGTTTGGTCGAACAAGTTGTATTGCTTATTCAAGACTTGTCCACCATCACGAGTCAGCGGTTGCCATGTGAATTGTGAACGGCTTGAGCTCGGCTTAACCGTGATTAGATCGAATGGAATTGATACGTAAAAGCCTTTGGTGTAGCTGCCTTCACCGTATTCTTCGGTGGTCATGTCGGTTAAGCTAACAAACGCACCAGCGATAACACCGCTCTTGAACTGCTTAGAGAAATCGATACGAGTACCAATATCTCCCGCTAAGAACTTACCCACACCAACTTTAAATAAAGTCTCACTTAAGAAATCCCACTGCGGCATGTAGTAGCCGGTAACAAATCCGGTGGTGCCTTTATCAATCACCTTGTAGTAAGCCTGATCTTTTTCATGGTATTGCAGTTCTTCATCAAACGTACCAAACCAACTTTCTGGATCACGCTGACTGATGGCTGTCGCGTCGGCACCGATTGCCCAGTTGCTGTTGTATGGGCGGTAAAGTACTTCACCACCAACACCCGCAAACATGCTCTCTAGGTAACCACCGTAAGCTTGGGTGTAGATACCGCTGCCATAGTCTTCAAACCACGTCAGCTGCAAGCGATCTAAACGAACAGGCTCGTCAACGTAAGAACGGAAAAGCGTTCGCACTCGTGGCGTTTGCGCTGTGCCATCTGTTGGAATTTCATAATTAAACTTATCGTAGTTGTCGATCAAGTTGATATACAAAGAACCTGACAGCTCAATGTTGTTGGTCGCCCAGAAAGACGCATTAGTGTATAAGCCTAGAGCATAGAGGTAAAAATCTTCCGCTGAGCCAAAAGATTGCGCCAAGTTAGGCGCGACAGACACGTCAAAACGTTCTCTGCCGTCGTAATAAGCGATCGCCGATTTCGATTCAACATCACTTGGCTGTGCAGCGTCTTGAATATCCGAGTCCAAATACTGGTATGTAGCGACTTGCTTAAATTGATTGGCATCGATAGCGGTTTGATTTAACTCACCTGCGTTGCTAGTTTCAACAATCTTATAGGTGTCGATATAGTCAGGGACATGGTTAGCAATAACCGTTGCCCCACGTTCCAGCGCAACTTCTCGATTGCGATATTTCACCTGCTCGCCTTTCACAATCAGCGTATTGTCATCGACCAAGATCTGCGCTTGCTCATAACCCGCAACGGTCTCAAGTTCTTGGGTCAACTTAACCAGTTCAACCTCATCCATACTGCTTGCTTCGCTTGGTCGCAAAGTTGCCGCTTCGGTATCTCGCCACACGGAGGCTATTTGATTAAAGTTGGTGGTTAAGTCAAAGCCCATGGTTAAGGTATCACCACGCTCATAACTGACTTTTGCCGTCGCCCAATCAGTAAAACGGTACACAGCACCCACGTTCCATGGCGTATGTTGTGTCATGTCGACACCACCACGCATAACTGGGAAATCTTGTGAATAGTCGTTGCTGTCGTATTCAAGCTTAAGCGTTAATGGCTTATAAGGTGTTTGATATTCTAAACCACCATAAATTGCCGCATCGCCTTTGAACCAACGCTCAAAATCAACGCTGCCACCGTTGCCTTTGACATCAGACGGTCGTTCACAAAAACGGTCACTGGCTTTACAGAATGGATTGGTGAAATTACCACTGGTGCCCATGTAGCCCCAGCCCATGCCTAACGTGACATCAAGTGGGCCAAATCGCTTGCTCGCCGCGACAAATTCGCCATCAAATAACCCTGTGCCACCAAAGTCACGCACTCCGACAGAAAGCTCCGGCAAATAGTAGCCTTCTTCCATTAAGCGAACTTTAAAATCGATGCCTTTGTCAGTGTACTTAGTACAACCACTGAATGAGTTTTGCGAGCAGTCTGCGCTGCCATTACCGCTATAAAGCAGATCCTGAACTTGGGTATAGCGAATGGTGGTTTCTAACCAAGGCATCAATTGCAGGCTAACGTTATAAAAATAATATTCGTTATTGAACGATGCACTTAGGTTGAATTCGCCTTCTGGAGCCATACGCGCGGTAGGCATTTGCATTAAACCCACCCCCCCAAAGTCCGATTGAGAGTGTTTTAGCGTTGGCGTACTAAAGCCAGAAACCTCGACTTGAGAAGGTTGCTCTTGCGTGGTGGCAGAAAAGTCTTGCGCACTAACAGCAAAACTGCTGACAGCCAGTAAGGCACCTGTAATCGAACTTGCGAGCAGAGTTAATGGAAATGATTGAGTAGCCGACATTACAGATTAACCTTATGACGTAGAAGTTCGACAATGTCTTGATTCAAAGTGGAAAACTCAGAAGGGAGCGAATCAAAGGCGATAAAAATAATAGCACCGGGAGCAAAATAAGCGGGCTTACTGTTCCAGTAGGCATAACTGATTTCATTCACTTGCCCATCGGGTTGGATGACAAATGCCGTGCTGTTATCAGCAATATCTAGCAGCTGGCCTTTTGGCAACCGCGTTAAATAGTTATCTAGCTGAGCGTGTTCAACCAAAGGCAGCGTCTGAGCTTGCTTTACCGCGCCGACTACATTCACAGAGGTTGGGCGAGCGGTTAGATATAACTCAAAGTGCTGTTGTTCCATTGATTTAGCGCTAACCCCTTGCGAAGCTGGCTTTTTTAATGCCGTAGCTGACTGTTTCGACGCCGTAGCTTGTTGTTTTGATGCCATAGCTGACTGTTTCGATGCAACAGCTGGCTTTTTTGAAACCAATAAGGGATTCTTATCTGCCTGAGACATCACTGCATTTTGGTCTAACTCAATAAAGTAACGTGCTTGATAATCAAAAGATTCGAGCTGCTTAATCACAGATGTTGCTTGTTGCTCTTGTAAGGCAAAATGCTTGAGCTTATCCAACACCTGTTGTTTTACCTTGTCTATCTGCGGTTGAGCATTCCGATCAAATAACTGGGCAGACAGCGGAAAGTACCCTAACGCGCCATTCGCATTGGCGTCCGTTAATACTTGCTCTAAGCGCGTAGGTTGCGAATATTGCAGCGTGATACCTTGTATAGGTAGCTCGACCGTAAGCACTGGAGCTTGGCTTTGAGCCATGGCAAGTGGTGGCACTAGAACGCTACAAACCGTAAGTACTGCTGTGTACCCTAGTTTTTTTAAATAATTCATTTTATTCACTCACCACTTTATTCTTTAATTTGATCGGGCTTTGACTTATTCGTTTGATAAGGCTTTAGCAAGGTCAGCTCTAAACGGGTCATCTCAGGGCCAAGGTATTGAACCGTTTTGACGACCTGTCCTTTTTTGTTTACCCAATACAAATTCTCAATATCTTGTCCTAGCGCTGGGTAACGGACCTGCTCGACAAACTTGCGCGTTGCAATGTTCGCAATCGGGGTTTGTACGGTTTCTTCATTAAGATATGTTCGAACGATGTTTGCACTGTATCCAAATCGGTAATCTGGTTGCCAATCGTAAGTGGCTTGCCACTCTTGAGCCTTGGGCGTTGCCGACAAATCAAAACTCGGTACTAATGCATTGGCCGGTTTAACGGTTAAACCAGATAGATTTTCATAAGGCAGTAATAAGGTTTGAACCACTCGTCCATTTTCCGTCACGATCATGGCTTTGTCTGATGACATCCATTTGAGTTGTTCAGCCCCGGTTACAGGGTTTTGACCAACAAAAGCCAACACCATAAAAATCTTACCTTGGTCGTTAATTTCGGCATAGATACTAGCGTAAGGCAGATCTTGAATATATTCGGCCGTGGTACTGACGTCGGCATCACCAAAGAAAGCTTCATTGAATGTGGAATTAAGATCTTGGAACTGTTGTGAGCAACCAGTAACTAGCAGCCCTAAAAATACGATAAGCGGTTTGATCATGATTATTTTGCTTCCTAGCGAGGCGATTTAGGACACAGTGATATAAAAAAACCATTTTATGCTTTCACATAAAATGGTTTTATACAGGCTACAACTATAAATTAGTTAGTTGTAGTTGTAGTTGTAGCGCCGCCGTCGTTAGAAGCAATAACAACTGCTGCGGCAACTGCGACTGCTGCAGTTGTTACTGCTGCTGTTGTTGCTGTACCCGCTGCTGCTGTTGATGCGCTAGCACCTGCTGCTGCACCTTCTGCTGCTGCAAAAACACCGCCAGACAAGCTAACAGCTAGTGCTGCCGCTAAAGCCATTTTTTTCATAATGATTCCCATTAATATAAACGTTTATATGCTGAGGCTAAGAATGTCCTCAACCGATTGTTCAGCTTAAACAATCAATTGATAATATTAGTGAATAAATTTGTTCAAGTAAATGCATAATTTGTAGACAGAAGTCATTTTATATATCCCCCGTCATCACAACCCTATGCTTCCTCTGTATTCTCCTATCCTTTATCGCTATACTCCTGACCTATAGTTTTTCGCCCAATAACGAATAAGAGTTCAAGATATGCAAGAGTTAGTTCCATTTGTTCAAGAGAATATGATTTTAGCCATCGTATGGATCGGCTTGGTTGTTGCCATCATTGCGAACGTTATCAAGACATCAAACGCAGCCTATAAAGAGATCACGGCCGCGCAAACCACACACATGATTAACCGTGAAAACGGCGTTGTGGTTGATATTCGTACTAAAGATGAGTTCAAAAAGGGCCATATTACGGACGCAGTTCACATTTTGCCGTCAGACATCAAAGCAAATAGCTTTGGTAGCCTTGAAAGCCACAAAGCAGACCCAATCATCGTAGTATGCAAGACAGGTCAAACTGCTCAAGAAAGCGCTAACCTACTGGTTAAAGCAGGTTTCGAAAACGTAAGCGTACTGAAAAGCGGCTTAGTGGCTTGGAGCGAAGCTAACTTACCTTTGGTTAAAGGTAAGAAATAGGTTAAAGGCAAGAAGCGGCTGACCGATAAACTAACTTTCAGGCTCTGTTCGATAAATACAATGAACAGAGTCTAATTTAAAATTTTTAAGGACAAGAAAATGGCTGAAGCAGCACAACAAGACGCACAACAAAACTTCGCAATCCAACGTATCTTCCTAAAAGACGTCTCTTTCGAAGCGCCAAACTCTCCAGACATGTTTCAAAAAGAGTGGAACCCAGATGTAAAACTGGACCTAGACACTCAAAGCCGTGAACTTGGCGAAGGCGTTTACGAAGTAATCCTACGTCTAACGGTTACGGTTAAGAACGCAGAAGACACTGCATTCCTTTGTGAAGTTCAACAAGGCGGCATCTTCTCTGCAAGCGAAATGGAAGCTGGCCAACTGGCTCATTGCCTAGGTGCGTTCTGCCCGAACATCCTGTTCCCATACGCTCGTGAAACGATTTCTAGCCTAGTGGTTAAAGGTACGTTCCCACAACTGAACCTAGCGCCAGTAAACTTTGATGCTTTGTTCATGAACTACCTACAAAACCAAGCTCAACAAGCAGAACAAACTGAAGGCGAGCAAGCTTAAGTTTTCAAGTAGAGCTTAAGTTTTCAAGTAGAGCTTAGGTTTTCAAGTAGAGCTTAAGTTTCGAAATAGAACTACTCTGACTAATGCTCAAATCGCTTATTTTTAAGAAGCTGGGCTTTTATTAGATAGCTAGTTTTCGTTAAATAGTTAGCTTTTAAATGCACATCGCAGCTTCTGCGATGTGCATTTTTTATTTACACTGTACTTTGATAGAGAGATTTTTCTTCTTAGTAGAGCACTTTTTTTCTTAGTAGAACTCTTTTTCTGCTTAGTAAAGAGTTTCTCCCGAACTCCTCGATTTCCCTCATTATTTTTAGGTGGAAGCATGACAGAAACAACTCGCCCGACTCACGCGAAAGCCGCTTACGGTAAAGATAGCGCTTACGCTAAAGACAGCGCTTACGGTAAAGACATCGCCATGACAGTGATAGGCGCAGGTTCTTATGGGACATCTTTAGCGATCTCTCTAGCGCGTAACGGTGCCAATGTTGTTCTTTGGGGACATGACCCTGTTCATATGGCTCGCCTTGAATCTGAGCGTGCGAACAATGAGTTTCTACCCAATATCGCTTTCCCAGACAGCTTAATTATTGAGTCAGATATAGAAAAAGCCGTGACTTCAAGCCGAGACGTTTTGGTTGTCGTTCCAAGCCACGTGTTTGGTATCGTTTTAAATAGCCTTAAGCCTCACTTAACAGAGAGCTCTCGTATCTGCTGGGCGACCAAAGGCTTAGAGCCAGAAACAGGCCGCCTACTTAAAGATGTCGCTCACGATGTGCTTGGTGATGGCTACTCGTTAGCGGTTCTATCAGGCCCTACTTTTGCCAAAGAGTTAGCGATGGGTATGCCAACGGCTATCTCTGTCGCTTCACCTGATGAAGTTTTCCTGGAAGAGCTGCAAGAGAAGATTCATTGCGGCAAAACATTCCGCGTGTATGCAAACTCAGATTTCATTGGTATGCAGCTTGGCGGCGCAGTGAAGAATGTTATCGCAATTGGCGCAGGCATGTCGGATGGTATTGGCTTTGGTGCTAATGCTCGTACCGCACTAATCACTCGCGGCTTAGCGGAAATGAGCCGCTTAGGTGCAGCTCTTGGCGCGCAACCAGAAACCTTTATGGGCATGGCAGGATTAGGCGACCTAGTACTCACCTGTACTGATAACCAATCACGTAACCGTCGCTTTGGTCTGGCACTTGGCGCAGGCAAAGATGTCGATACCGCACAAGAAGAAATTGGCCAAGTCGTTGAAGGTTATCGCAACACCAAAGAAGTTTGGTTATTATCAGAACGCATGGGCGTTGAGATGCCAATTGTTGAACAAATTTATCAAGTGTTGTATCAAGGGAAAGATGCACACCTGGCGGCGCAAGATCTGCTTGCTCGAGACAAGAAGTCCGAGCGATAACATCGCTTATTAAGTCGTGGAATGAAATAGATAAAATGGATGGAAAAATGAAACACTGTGAACAGCAAAAAGTTTGGCAATGCATTGTGAAGGAAGCTCGACAGCAGTCAGAGCAAGAACCTATGCTTGCGAGTTTTTACCATGCCACCATTATCAACCACGAAAGTTTAGGCGCAGCCCTTAGCTACATCCTAGCAAACAAGCTAAAAACAGCTTCAATGCCAGCAATGGCAGTGCGTGAAGTGGTTGAACAAGCATTCAAACAGGACCAATCGATTATTGATGCGGCAGCTTGTGATATTTGCGCGACAGTAAATCGAGACCCTGCAGTCGAGATGTACTCGATGCCTCTGCTTTATCTAAAAGGCTACCACGCTCTGCAAGGCTACCGAGTGGCTAACTGGTTGTGGAAGCAAGGCCGTATCGCACTTGCCACTTACCTACAGAACCAAATTTCAGTTGCTTGCCAAGTGGATATTCACCCGGCGGCTCGTATCGGTAAAGCTATCATGCTCGACCACGCTACAGGCATTGTGATTGGTGAAACTGCCGTCGTTGAAAATGATGTCTCTATCCTTCAAGACGTTACCTTAGGTGGTACGGGTAAAGAAGGTGGCGATCGTCACCCTAAGATCCGCGAAGGTGTAATGATTGGTGCCGGCGCTAAAATTCTCGGTAATATTGAAGTGGGTGAAGGCGCGAAGATTGGCTCTTGCTCTGTGGTTCTGCAAGCCGTACCACCTCATACGACTGTCGCTGGAGTTCCTGCAAAAATTGTAGGAAAACCGAAAACCGACAAGCCATCTTTGGATATGGATCAAGGCTTCAACGGTCGCTCACAAAACTTCATCCATGGTGATGGGATTTAAGAGCAGATACGGGATGCGAGTAACCGAGATGCGAAGAGCTTAAAAGCAGATTCGGGATTCGAGTAACCGAGATACGAAGAGCTTAAAAGCAGATTCGGGACGCGAGTAACCGAGATACGAAGAGCTTAAAAGCAGATTCGGGACGCGAGTAACCGAGATACGAAGAGCTTAAAAGCAGATTCGGGATACGAGTAACCGAGATGCGAAGAGCTTAAAAGCAGGTTCGGAATTCGATTCAGCAAAATTCTAAAAATTAAGAGCAGATGAATACAACTAAATGACGATAATGATGAAACAAATTCGAGCCATTAGCCGGACTCTTCTGATATCTGCCAGCCTTTGCGCTGCTCTGTTATCTACATCGTCATTTGCCGCCTCTCAGGGAGAACTGAAAGGCGTATCGAGCGAAATATCTCGCCAACAAAAAAACCTTTCCTCACAGCAGAAAAAACTCGATAGCTTGCAAGCAAACCTCAAGAAACAAGAGCTATCCATTGTTTCGCTTGAAAAGGCGATTCTAGACAGTAAAAAGCAACTCAATACCGCTAATGCTAATATTGCTAACTTAGACACCAAGATTAAAGCACTCACAGCACAGAAAAAAATCCATACCGATAAGTTAGAGCAACTGATTCAGACTTACTACATGACAAGTCGAGCTAAAGCGTCTTCTCACATCCTCAATACTGGTGTGGAAGAAGATCGCATCAGTCACTACTACCAACACCTTGCCAAAGCGCGCTCCGCAATAATCAAAACGATTGAACAGACGCAACTTGAATTAGAAGAAAGCCATAAACAGCGTCAACTTGAGCAAGAACAGATAGCAACATTGTTAAAACAGCAAACCACCAAGCGCGATAAGTTATCTCAGACTCAAACGCAGCGTAAGAAAACCGTTGGCAGTATTAAAAAGAACATTTCGGGTGATAAGAATTACTTGGCGGAGCTTCAACGAAATGAAACTCGCCTAAAAGCTGAAATAGCGAAAGCAGAGAAAGCGGCTCGAGAAAGACGTAATGCAATCCCTATGGATGGGTTAGCCAAACGTAAAGGCAAGCTGCCTTGGCCAATCAAAGATAAAGTTCTACATAACTACGGCTCACGCCAAACGGGTCAAATTAACTGGAAAGGCATGGTAATCAAAGCTAAGTACGGCCAGCAAGTTAAGTCTGTTTATTCAGGCACGGTGGTTTTTGCAGAGTATCTACGTGGTTATGGCTTAGTGGTGCTACTTGACCACGGTAAAGGCGATATGACGCTCTATGGCTTTAACCAAGCACTTTTAAAGAAAGAAGGTGACAAAGTTAAAGCGGGTGAAGCGATTGCGCTTGCAGGTGACACTGGCGGCCAAACTCGCCCATCACTGTACTTTGAAATTCGCAGAAACAGCCAAGCTCAGAATCCAAAGAGTTGGTTAGTTCGATAAAGAGCAGATACGGGATTCGAGTATCGTTCTTCGTTGCCCGTCTCTCGCTTACTCGTCTCTTTCTATTTAGAGTTCAAAGCCCTTACACCATCTTCCAACAGTGTCAGCTGTTCAAAGCCCTGTGCTGTTGCAATCGGTTTAACCGTCGCGATCATCTGTAGCATTCCTTGATGTACAACTTGCTCAGTAATTTGAGCTTTTGGAGACATCGCAGATTGATAAGCCAACCAACCCGATGCGATCAAGTGAAGCGACGTAACCATCGACTTCATTTCCGCATCCGTTGCTTTAAGCAAGTTCAACTCAACGAAGGCTCTCATGATATCGACAAGGTTGGTTTGCAATCTTTCTTGCACAGCCATGTAATCAAGGTGGAGTTGTTCATCACGTGACAATATTTCAGGCAGATTCGCATAGAAGAATCGGTACTTCCACATCAGTGTGAAGATAGAATCTAAGTAGGTCTTTAGTAGCGTCAGGCTTTCTTGTTGGCCTTGAATCGGCGTGAACCTTTCAAGCAACTCTACTGAATAGAGAGTGAAGATATCACGGACAATTTCTTGTTTATTACGGAAGTGGTAGTAGAGGTTACCAGGGCTAATCTCGATATGCTCAGCAATATGATTGGTCGTAATACTGCGCTCGCCATGCTCATTAAAAAGCTCTAGAGCAGCGTAAACAATCTTGTCACGTGTTTTCATTAGTTACTAGTATCCCTATCCGTTTAGTGGTTCAGTATATCGCCACTAAGCGGATAGATCGAGCTGATAACATCTGGTCGAATTAGCATTAGCTAAAATAAAACCAGATCAATCACTGCCAAAGAGGTCTCGTGTGTAAACCTTATCTGCAACGTCTGCGATCTCTTCTACCATTCTGTTGGATACAATCACATCTGATACGGCTTTAAACTCTTCTAGGTCAGAATAAACCTTCGAGTTAAAGAAGTGCTCTTCTTCTAACACCGGTTCGAATACGACCACTTCAATACCTTTAGCTTTCAAACGCTTCATGATGCCTTGAATCGAAGAAGCACGGAAGTTGTCCGAACCGGCTTTCATTATCAATCGATAGATGCCAACAATCATAGGAGATCGCTTGATAATAGAATCCGCAATAAAATCTTTTCGGGTGCGGTTAGCATCAACGATGGCACCGACAATGTTGTTTGGTACATCTTGATAGTTAGCTAATAGCTGTTTGGTGTCTTTAGGTAAGCAGTAACCACCGTAACCAAATGAAGGATTGTTGTAATGATTGCCAATTCGAGGATCTAAACCCACACCTTCGATGATCTGACGAGAATCTAAGCCATGCGCTTCCGCGTAAGAATCGAGCTCATTGAAATAAGAAACACGCATCGCCAGGTAGGTATTTGAGAAGAGCTTTACTGCTTCCGCTTCTGTGGAGTGAGTAAATAGTACGTCGATATTCTCTTTTTCTGCGCCTTCAACAAGAAGGTTTGCAAACACTTTAGCTCGCTCAGAACACTCACCAACAATGATCCGTGATGGGTGCAGGTTATCGTACAGGGCTTTGCCTTCACGTAAAAATTCTGGCGAGAACATAATGTTTTCACAGTTCAAATCTTGCTTAACGCGCTCAGTATAACCAACAGGTACCGTTGATTTGATCACCATAACGGCATTCGGGTTAACCATCATTACGTCACGAATCACCGACTCTACAGAACTGGTATTAAAGTAGTTCGTTTTAGGGTCATAGTCGGTTGGCGTAGCGATAATAACGAAATCCGCATCTTGATACGCTTGCTTATCGGTTGTGGCTTGAAAACTCAAAGCACGATTAGCCAAAAACTCTTCAATCTCTACATCCATGATTGGCGATTGCTTGTTGTTCAACATTGATACCTTTTCTTCGACGATATCAACTGCAACAACATCATGATTCTGCGCTAACAACATCGCATTGGATAAACCTACATAACCGGTACCCGCAACTGCAATTTTCATTATAATACCTATAATTTCGAGTGCTTACTGCGCACTTACCTAAGACTAATCTGCTCATATCATACTCCGCTTAAGGAATTATTCCACTAGCCCGTCTTTGTCATTCCTTGCTATACTCACCAAAGTTTTGTATTCAAAAGAGTAGGAAAAATATGATTATCGTAACTGGTGGTGCTGGCATGATCGGCAGCAATATTGTGAAAGCACTCAATGACGCAGGCCACAACGATATTCTAGTTGTCGACAACCTCAAGAACGGTAAAAAGTTCAAGAACCTTGTAGACCTAGACATCACTGACTACATGGATCGCGACGACTTCCTAACTCAAGTTATGGCTGGCGATGATTTCGGCCCTATTGAAGCTATTTTCCATGAGGGTGCTTGTTCTGCAACGACCGAGTGGGATGGTAAATACATGATGCTTAACAATTATGAGTACTCAAAAGAGTTACTGCATTACTGTATTGAGCGTGAAATCCCCTTCCTATATGCCTCTTCAGCTGCAACTTATGGTGAGACAGAAACTTTTATCGAAGAAAAAGAGTATGAAGGCGCATTAAATGTCTACGGTTACTCTAAACAACAATTTGATAACTATGTTCGCCGCCTAACTGCGGATGCTGTAGCGCATAATGAGGCGTTACCTCAAATTACTGGTTTCCGTTACTTCAATGTTTACGGTCCACGTGAAGATCACAAAGGCAGCATGGCCTCTGTTGCTTTCCACCTAAACAATCAAATGAATGCCGGTGAGAATCCGAAACTGTTCGCAGGTAGCGAAACATTCCAGCGTGATTTTGTGTATGTCGGCGATGTTGCAGCAGTAAACCTATGGTTCTTAGAAAATGGTGTCTCAGGTATTTTCAACCTAGGTACTGGTAACGCAGAGTCTTTTAACGAAGTTGCCAAAGCGGTAATTAAGCACCACGGTAAAGGTGAAATCGAAACCATTCCTTTCCCTGAGCATTTAAAAGGCGCTTACCAAGAGTTTACTCAAGCTGATCTTACAAAACTTCGAGCAGCAGGCTGTGATGTGGTATTTAAAACCGTAGCGCAAGGCGTTGCTCAATACATGCAAATTGTAAATAAGTAACATCACATTAAACGTAGAGGGTGGGGGTACAACACTCCCTTACCCTCCTAATGTGTTACTAGGCAAGGCAAAAATTAGATTATTGCTGCAAGCAAAATACTCTATATCTCCATCGAATACGATAAATATAAAGTGGTATAGAAAAGCTAAGTAACTTTTAAGGTTAGTGATTTTAAATGACAAATCAACGCGATGACTTTGATTCAAAAGCTTACAACCCTAGCTTTCGATGGGCCTTCCTCGCTCCTAAGTTATGGGGAACATGGTTAGCAGTTATATTTGCACTCCCAGTAGCCATACTTCCATTACGTTTTCATCAGTGGTTAGCAAATATTATTGCTTTAAAACTAGCTAAATCGCAAAAGGGCCCAGCTCATAGGGCTCGGGTAAATTTTGAGCTATGCTTTCCGAATCTCAGTTTTCAAGAGCGAGAGCAATTAATTTATAAGACACTATACACTGCTAGCGTATTTGTACTTCGCTTTAGCTTACTTACCTTAAAATCAAAATCTTGGTTACAGAAGCAGTGTGAATTCGTTGGGAAAGAAAACCTAACCAAGCACATTGATAACGGTGAAAATGTCATATTATTAGTCCCACACTCATGGGCTATTGATATTCCCGCTGTAATGCTTGCTTCAATGGGTCTCCCTGTCTCTGCAATGGCAAAAAAGCAAAAGAACCCAGTATCTGATTGGCTTATGCATCGTCAAAGAGTTCAATACGGCGGCCGTGTTTATGAACGTTCAGGAGGAATAAAACCATTTATCAAGTCTGTCAAAGATGGATACTTGGGGTATTACTTACCAGATCAAGACCATGGTGCTGAGCTTAGTGAATTCGTTAGGTTTTTTGATACAACGAAAGCTACCTTGCCAGGGCTAAGTAAATTGGCGAAGTTATCTAGAGCTAAGATAGTTCCGCTTTTCGCATCCATCGATCCTGAAACAGGAAAGTATTCATTAGAAATCTTACCTGCCCTTGAACTACAAAGAGAAGATCAAGCAGATGCTAGGGCAATGAATCAAGCTATTGAAACATTTGTAGAACCTAAGCCTGAACAATATATGTGGATTCTCCAGCTTCTCTATACACAGCAAGATGGAACGAATTTCTATAATTTGTTTAAACCACGCTATGACAGTGACTGGAAAGTATAATGAAGATTTTTGTCGTGAGTTTAGCTCGCTCTATCGAGCGTCGTAAACGAATTGAAAACAAGTTAAATCAAGAGAGTGTCGAGTTTACATTTTTCGATGCTATTGATGGGTCAATTCCCGAATTTCGTCATTCGGAAAAAAAACATCCAAGTATCACTCAATTAAGAAAAGGTTATCAGCTGAAAACAAGCGAGATAGCCTGTTTTGCTAGCCATTATGAACTTTGGTTACATTGTATTTATCTCAATGAACCTATAGTTGTTCTTGAAGACAATGTTGACCCCGTTAAAGGGCTAAAACAAGTACTCGAAAACATCTATCCTTTAATTGAGAAGTACAAATATATAAAATTATCTGCAACACATAAAAGAACCTTCCACAGAATTACCACTTTAGAGGCGGGTTATTCACTAGGTGGTTACGCCGCTGGGACTTGTGGTACGACGGCGTACATTATTTCACCATCCAGCGCATCGAAGTTTGTGGAAAATGCAAAGAGCTTCATTGAACCAGTTGATGATTACATGGAGAAGCCTTGGAGACATAAAGTTCAAGCATACAGCATTGCGCCAGATCTTTTTACCAGAGCTCAAATAACATCAACAATTGGTGTAAAAAGAAAAGATAAGTCAAATATGACGTTATTCAACAAAATCTATGCTGAATTATTCAGGGCTTATGAGTCAACCTTAAAGTTTTTATATTGGAAGAATAAAGCATGAAAATTCTTGTAATTGGCCCATCATGGGTGGGTGACATGGTTATGTCACAGTCCTTATATATAACACTGAAAGAGCTGTACCCAGATTGTCAAATCGATGTCATTGCTCCTGGGTGGTGTAAGCCGATTTTAGACCGTATGCCACAAGTCCATCAAGCAATTGAAATGCCACTAGGCCACGGAGAGTTTAATTTATTTAAACGCCACCAACTAGGTAGACAGTTAAAAGATCATAATTATACGCACGCCTACATTTGCCCTAACTCAGCAAAATCTGCATTAATCCCTTGGTTCGCAGGTATTCCAAAACGCACTGGCTGGAAAGGTGAAATGCGTTACGGTCTGCTCAACGACTTGCGCCCAAATAAAAAAAACTTTCAGTATATGGTTGAGCGTTACGTAGCACTTGCCCACCCCAAAACAGATATGATTGGTTCTAGCTCTCTAGGTGGGTTAGAAAACCTTCCTCACCCCAAACTGGCTATTGATATCACAGCCCAACAACAAACCTTAGAAAAATATTTATTGTCACAAGAAAGATCTGTTATCGGCTTATGTCCTGGGGCAGAATTTGGCCCATCCAAGCAATGGCCTGTTGCACATTACGCTCAGGTAGCGAACGAGATGATCAACCAAGGCCAGCAAGTGTGGTTGTTTGGCTCTGCAAAAGATAAAGAAACTACCCAAAGTATTAAGTCTTTAGTTGAACATAGCAATCAGCAGTACGTCTTTGACCTTGCTGGGAAAACGAGCTTAATTGAAGTCGTTGACTTATTGGCTGCTTGTAAATCAGTGGTTAGTAATGATTCCGGGTTAATGCACGTCGCGGCAGCAGTGGGTTGTCATGTTGTTGGGGTATACGGCTCTACTTCACCCAAATATACACCACCATTAGCAAAACAAGTTGATATAATAAGCACTAATATTGAATGTCGCCCCTGCTTTGAACGTGAATGTCCATTAGGGCACTCAAAATGTCTAAAAGACTTAAAACCAAACCAAGTATTAAAAGTGCTTATCTAAATAAATAATTATATTACCTAATTATTTTTCTATACTTATTCAATTTGTACTTTAAGTATTGATTGATATTTTGAATCATAGAACATTTAGGTAACTCACTTTTGTGTTCTTGGCAATACAACGACACCCACTTAGGGTAGGTCATTATTTTCCTAGGCGGGTGGATAGGTAAATGATACTTCAAAGACGTAATGCCAAGTTGCTCCTCCCCTAACACTATAAAGTTATTAATTAGTAGTTTATGGTACAACTCCATCGCAATTGAATTATTGTCATAACTATTTTCAAATGGTATGTCACGACCTTGACTCAGGTAGGTATAAGCAAAATAAGTTTCAGGGGTATATCTAAATACATCACTTTGACGATACATATAATCAGGCTTAAGATGTGTCAAATAATATTCAAAGTCATTCTTATCATATAGATTCACATCGAATATCTTGCTTACATCTTCTCTTCTTCCTGCATATACGAAGTCACAGACCCAAAACGGAACTTTCAATCCAGAGATATGAGAACGCGTTGAGAAATCGGCAACGCATATATGGTTCTGACCTAAGCTGAAATCTGGATCTCGTTGCAAATTTAGGTTTAAAAAATGAGATAGAGAGTTAGAAGTGAAAATCAAATCAGTTCGACTCTTAATTACATATTTTCGACTGGCTTTTGCTACCCCTGATTTTGAGCTGATAATTTGACGATTGATGTTTAAAGGTACTTTCCCGTATGTACCATCACCAGGATCATCGCTTAATATAATATGGTCGCATAAGGATTTATACTCCAGTGGAATGGTGCTACCACGCCATGTTGACAAAATGACTTCTGCAAAAGGATAGTGCTTATTTATAGATCGCAACACATCTAAAGTTGATTTTTTTTCAGTAAAAAACAACTGCCCTTGAACCACAATTGAAATATCTTCACTATTGATCTTATTACTCATGATACTTATTTTCTAAATTCATCGTATTCACTTGGAACGCCACAGAAAATCACATCCTCTCTATTTATCAAGTGGTAGTGAACTTCTTTATTACTTGCAATAAGCTCATTATAAAGTGGGGCAATATATAACTCGCCTTTTTCCCATTCAGAAACAGGTTTTTCAATATATTTATGATAAGCAAACAAAAAATCATAGCAATTTTTGAAGTAATACAACCCCGTGCTACATAAATCAGAAACGGGCAACTTTTCAGTAGTTAGAACAACTCTAGTGCTAGTTTTCGATTCTGGCTTGGCGAATGACCAGTTATCACCAGAACCACGGAACACTTCTAAATACCCTTCGCCTAATAGATCAAGTTGAGGGAACGTAAAATTAGGCCTAAAAGTATCGATATTAAAAACTGTCAATGACACTTCTTTATTTACTTCAGCTTTTTCTAACCCTAATGCAACAGTCTCCGCTTGACCTCTAGTTTCTTGATCCAAAATAACGATTTTAAAATCTTTGATACCGAGAATCTCACACTCTTGCTCTACAAAATAAGCGCTCTCATATACGTCTCTCAAAATAAAGACAAACACTTCTGATTCAAAGTAAGCTTTAAAGCTCAATACTGCATGAGCAAATAACGATTTACCATGTGCATCTAGCATATATTTCGGCTGCGTATAGCCCGCTTTAAAAAAACGTGAACTGAGACCTGCCATTGGAATTACGATCATAATTATAAATCTTCTTTAATCATTAACTGATAAATACGAAATGAATTTGCAAATAAGGCTTTTTGTCGAATTTCATCATCTGCATGTAAAGGTAACATAGATAAGAAAAGCTGGATCTGCATTGCGTAAAGTTGTTTAGCGCTAAGACCATAACGTTGATTAACAAGTGAAAAAAATGTCTCTTGCATTGAACTATGCTTACTCAAATCATTGATATAAAATTCAATATCTCTCCCACCAAGTTCTACTGTGTAGTTGCCTGCAATGATCCAATCATACATGCCCAAGATCGAGTGACTAAGTTTCGCAACATCATAAAGGTAGTCACCATAAATAGAGACCTCTCCAGATGGAGAGATACCACGTGGGTCAATAACTTTGATTCGAGCAGTCCTAAAGTCGTACAATATGTTACTAAAACAGAAGTCACCATGCATTACCGTCGATGTTTTTTGGTCTGATGGTAAGTTATCTTGACTTGTTTGAATAAGATCAGAGATTGTTGCTTTGAATTGCTTATTATAATTCCAGACTTCATTTAAATTAATACTGTTCACTGCACAGTATTCTTTAACTCTTTGTTCTGTCTTCACACAGAAAAGTTCATTTAGCATGTCTTGGTTTTTCCCAGACAATTCAGATTTCTCTTGATCAATAAAGTCTAAACAACTGTCTAAGATTTGACGCCAAATATTGCTCGGTAATTCACCAAAAACAAATAATTCGTTCAGTGCCGTGTAATGCAAGTATTCTAAGCGATAGCTAAAGTGTCTATCTTTAGTTAAAAGTCCGCCTAGGTATTGAGGAATATAGCCACGCATAGAATAAGGTATATTTTCAAACCAATTGGCCTCTGCTTTAATCTTGTCTTGTTTCTGGCTACTTTTTTCTATCCACTCGGGAGTAATAGTCAACGAATTAAATGCGCGTTGAGTAGTAAAGTTAGCTTTAGAGCGGTAATAGGTATTAATATGACCAAAATCCAACCAGCCATCACTTTCTAACAGAGTCAATTTAGTATATCGATTGTAATCATTCACCCCTTGAATGAAATCCCAATGATTTCGTGTCAATGATCTAACAAGCTCTTTAGGTTTGCTAAAACAAAAATAGCCACACACCACTTGTTGAACCTCAAGAACTGGTGATGATTCTTCAATCAAAAAAACCGTACTATGGGGACTTACTCTTGCCCAATCATAATTATCACGACTTTCAGCCACCGAAACGAGGTCTGTACCCATTGGTAAGCGTGGAATTAATGTGTCACCAAATAAGATATGTAAGTCACAATTGATTTTTTGATCAATTAAATTCAAGGCTGCAACCACGGCCGAGCCAAGCGATATATTCGCGGGTGTACGAACAACAACAACCTGGTGTAACTCAAGCCAATTTAGATCGGCCTTACTGAGATTGTAATCTTCCGGTAATGTTAAAAAAATATCAACACCCTTTGGAGCGCAAGCAACTTGATGCTGAAACAAACGACGATTGCCTAACGGCAACATGCTCGGAGGTAAGGCGCCAAATTCTGATTTTAGTGCTTGATCTACATAAGCAGACGACATAATCAAGAACATGGTTTTTCCTTATCGAGTAGCACTGTTATCTCGTCAAATGACATCGAAGCAAATTCAGATGGGCGCACGGCACGATCATCAATATAAAACCCTTCCTTACCACACCAAGGTTTACCTACTATTATCTCATCATAAGGGACAGAGTGTGTGTCCAACCACTCAGATATAATTGGTAAGGTGTGTACATTGATGAGTCCAACATTCCCTTCATAGGTGCGCATGTTTCTTGCTGTAAAAATAGCAATGGAGAAACCTTGTTCTTGATAAAGAGCAAGTTGCTTAATTACCTCTACGTTAGGAGAAACATTACGATAATCAGATGTATCCCCTAAGGTAATTGTACTGTCTAAGTCCACAACAAGTTTTTTCATTTTCGCCTCTGAGACATAAATTTTAGGTTAGCTTCCATTCTAATCGATGAGACTTTTCCTGTACACTACACCCTACTTTTGTTTCTATTCATGTGATAAGATCTTCGCATTTAACGTATCTTACCCATTTTAGTGGCTCCATACATGAATTTGAGCAGTATTGATTCAAAATTAGCATCAATTATACATTCTAAAAACTTCTCAACCTTGATGCTTTTTTGCCTCGTAGGTTATGCATTACTAAAAAGTGCATCACGAGTATATGGTGATGTGTTCCAAACAACTTTTGTTGTAGGCACAGTGATAGCTATTTACTTGGAAAGAAGACATATTTTTAAAGATAAAATGTTACTCTGCCTATTATGGGCCCTGGTTTTACAGATACTTAGCTGGATTAACGCAACAATTCAACTCCCTCAACTAGCACAACCAACCCCTGATTTTGGGAATTTGGCGAATCTATTTTTTTTTATTTTCATCGCTTATTGGTTAAAAGGTAATATAAAATCTGTTTATATTTTATGGGCTACGATGTTAGTTGGATTTATATTAAGCTTTTATATTCACTCCCCCCATTTCATTCAAGATTTAGTACAAGGTGCAAATGGGAGACGCATCGACTTTAATGTGAACAATGCTCAGCATCCAGCTCTTTGGTCCGGTATTGCTTTTTTACTGTTAAGTTACTTCATTGTTAAGATTTCATATATTTCACTATTCAAAAAAAAGAAAAAAAACATTATAATTATAACTTTTCTTTTATTATTTAACTCATTTTTTATTTTTGTCATTTTCGCAACCCAAACTAGGCAAGTATTCTTAGGCATTATCACTTCCGGAGTTTTTGGTCCTATCATTTTCATTTTATCGCAAAGAAACAGACTATCTCTAAAAATAATGGCACCATTAACCATGGTGCTTATCATCCTTCTATTTACTATTAATAACACCAAAGTATTGGACGGTTTAGAAAAAAGAACATCGCGTGAAAATAACACATATCAAGCACTATTATCTGGAAATATAGATAAAGTACCTTACAATAGTTCAGGGATTCGTATCAACATTTGGTATGAAGCGATTGGTTGGATCAAAGAAAGGCCAATATTAGGAAGTGACCAAGATGTGCGCGATGATGTAATCAAACTCTCAAAGCGAATTCCAAGAAACATAAAGAATAAAATTTTTCACTTACATAATTCTTTTATAGAGGTGACTTTATCATATGGATTATTAGGGCTTTTTACTATCTTATTCATGTTCTACTGGTTGTTGAAGTCGACCTCCCAACTTACACCTAAAGGAAAGTTCAATGAGATTAAGTTGATTGCTTTGATTTTCCTAATATATTGGTTTGTAGTGAATAATTTTGAATCTTATTTTTTCTCTAGTACTGGATTGTTAGTTCATAATATAATGTTTGGTACTATTTATACTTTTTACTTTACCCAACAACTAGATAAAGAAAGAAATGAAACTATTATATAGCATGTTGCTATTCCTTATTTCACCCTTACTTCTTTGGTCTCTATACTCCAAGAAAGAAGGAAAACCAAGCATAGGCTCTCGGTGGAAAGAACATTTTGGTTGCACTCCGCCATTAAACACCCAGCAATCTCCCATATGGATTCACGCAGTTTCTGTTGGTGAAGTGATAGCTGCAGCACCAATAATTAAAGCTATAAAAGCTCATAACCCAGGTCAACCGATACTTGTAACAACAACTACTACCACCGGGGCTGAGCAAGTAGAAAAACTGGGGAACCTAGTCGAACACAGATATATGCCAATTGATTTTAATTTCGCGGTACGACGATTTTTAAAGTCCATTCGACCGGAAAAAATGCTCATAATGGAAACGGAGCTTTGGCCTAACACTCTAAATACAGTTGCAAACTTTGGAGTCCCGATAACAGTTTTAAATGCTCGACTCTCCGAAAAATCGTACCGTGGTTACAGAAAGGTTCAGCCTATATTTAACCTGCTTTCTAAGCACCTTTCCCACGTTTGTTGCCAGTATAGAGAAGATGCAGAGAGATTTATAAATCTAGGTATCGCAAAAGATAAGGTGTATGTGACTGGCTCTATAAAATTTGATATCGACATTTCGGAAAAAACTCAACGATTAGGAATGGAGTTGCGAAGCGAATTTGGTCAACGTCCAGTTTGGGTTGCGGCGAGTACGCATAAAGGAGAGGATGAAACCATCTTAGATGCACACCGCTCTCTCCTGCGTACGTTACCTAATGCTCTACTCGTTTTAGTCCCTCGCCACCCTGAACGTTTCAATTCAGTATTCGAATTGTGTAAAAACTTAAGTTTTTACACTGTTAAACGAACTTCGAGTCAGTCAGTTACCGAGGACACGCAGGTTTATCTTGGGGATACCATGGGGGAAATGTTAACTCTTATAGGGGCATCTGATATTTGCTTTATGGGAGGCAGTTTTCTGGGGAGTAAAGTCGGAGGACATAATCTACTTGAGCCCGCAGCGTTAGCTAAACCCTCACTCACCGGTCCAAGCTACTATAACTTTTCAGACATAACTAAAAAACTAATCAAATTGGGGGCAACCGAGGTAGTCCATTCATCAGATGAACTCACACAACGATTAGAGCACCTGCTTATTCATCCGGAACAAGCTCAAGAATTAGGGAAGTATGCAAAAAAGTTCATCGAAGAAAACTCTGGCTCTGTAACAAAAACTTTAAAAATAATTCTCAGTTAACTAGGGCGTGTTGATCTTTCGTGAGTGTTTTTTGAACAGCATGGTAAAGAGTTATAA
>NZ_OSDX01000090.1:0-15202 GCF_900382755.1 Vibrio sp. Evd11 | reverse complement strand
ATCCGGACTTTCAGTCCGTAATACTAACCCACCTACTTTAGTAGGTGGTTGTTAAGTTGCTCTCATTGATTAACTGACTAAGCATTGAATCAGGTGGTTTTCTAGGTCACTGTCGATGCTCTGACCAATCACCTCAATCCTGGTTTCAATGCACTCATCCAATTCACACTCTGTTAGACCATCTTCCGTTAGGTTGTAACCAAAGATACCACTTTGAGTAATGAACACTGCTTTCATTCGTTCTACTTGGAGTCCAACTAATACCTTAAGCAATTGCTGACGATCAAATAATTTGTCTGCTGAGAATCGCCAGCCAACACTTTCAAACCCTTCACCTTGGTTACTCGCCTTTATCATGCCGGTTTCTGGCATCGGCAATTCAGAAGCGAGCGGTTTCTCTTGTTTATGAGCGTGGTGGTGATGGTGTTCATGAGTTTGATGGAGGTAAAAGTTGGTGTTTCCATCGAACTCATAGGAAGGGATCTTACCGAGATGAGCAAATATGAGTTTGGTGTCGGGGTGACAAGCCTGTGCGATGTACTCAGCCAGTTGTTCTGCATCGCCACTTTTGTAGAGATCGACTTTATTACCCACAATGGTATCGGCAATGGTGATTTGCTGATTGAAAGTATCGTGTTCAGAATAGCGCGTGTCAGAGAGCTTTCTGGCATCAACCAAAGTAATATTTTTCTGCAGTGACAACACTTTGCGATAATGCTCTGAAGACAAGACCTCTAACACTTCTTTCGGGTGTCCAAGCCCCGTAGGTTCAATCAATAAGCGATCGGGTTTTGCTTCTGACAATAGTTGGTTCAGTGCGATCTGCATCGGTAAACCTGCCGCGCAACACATACAGCCGCCAGGTACTTCACGAATAAATACTTGTTTTTTGCTGTCGTTCCCTTGGATCAAACTGCCATCAACGCCAATTTCTCCAAATTCGTTCACCAAGACAGCCCAGTTTTCATCTGCGGGTTTGTTTTTCAATAGGTTGAGAATCGCCGAGGTTTTCCCCACGCCGAGAAAGCCAGTAATGATGTTGGTCGGAACACCCAAGATAGGCGTTTTATCAGAGCTCATTGGCAATTCTCCGGTAACCTTGAACAAGGGTATGGTTTGCTGAAACCACCGATTCTGAAAACGCAGAGTACTCAGGTGGTACCTTTGAGATGCTGTTCAAATCAAACCCTGAACCGATGTTAGTCATTGGTGGGACATGGAAGCTTTCAGGTAAATCGAGCCCATCTACTACACAGTTGTGGCGAATTACACAGCCTTTGCCAATCACCGCATTAAAGACTACGGAGTTAAAGCCAATAAAGACGTCGTCACAGACCTCACAAGGGCCATGAATAATCGAGCGGTGGGCGATAGATGAGCGTTCACCAATGGTCACCGCGGCACCGGCTTTTGAATGAATAACCACACCATCTTGGATATTGGTATCACGCTTAATCACGATGGCTTCCATGTCACCTTTTTCGTTGATCTCGTCGGCACGAATGACGGCATAAGGGCCAATAAACACGTTGTCTTCAATGATGACTTTGCCACAGATGATGGCCGTTGGGTCAATGAAGGCGGTTTCCGACACATTCGGCATGTGGCCACTAGGGTTTCTTCTTAACATATTGAGCTCTTTTATTTTTTCGTAATGCTACTGGGTTGCCACCATTGATGGAGCCAGGCATTTATGTATCGACGCATTCATCACACACGCAGTTAATCTCTAATTGAGGGCTGACTACAGTGAATCCTTCCTTCTTAGCGTGGGATTGAAGTCCATTAATCGTGGCAGGGTCGATGGTTTGCTCACTGATTTTGTCGCACTTTGAGCAAATTAAAAATTGAGGAATACCATGCTCATGTTCGCAAAGGATATGGTCGCAGAGTATGTATTTGTTAGAGACTTTGAGTTTGTGCGCTAAGTGTTGATCTTCAAGAAACTCCAATACCCGATAAACCGACATTGCTTGAACATGCTGATCAAAGTGCTCTTTACAATATTCAACGATTTCATACGCAGAAAGTGCTTTGTTGGCGTGTATCAAGGCTCGCAGTATTAACTGTCGTTTTGCCGTAAATTGTTTGCCACTGACTTTGCAGCCTTGTTTTACATGCTCAATGATTCCTTCAATATCTCTCATTCAATCCACAAAATTAGAAACTATGTAGATATGTTATAACATATCATTTTATTGTGAGGAACAAACTTTGTTGTCATTGTTTAGGGTTACTACTCAAGGGAATGATCGATATATGTTCTGGGTTGGGTACGCAGCGAGGAGGCTCGCTACGCAATAAGAGCGAAGGAATTACTACGGGATAATGAGCGTACTGAGCTGTTCCTAAACCAAGTTTACTGGCTTTTTGAGTGTTGGGTGGAAAATACCCTTGGCACCCATATCGACAATGGCATAGTCGTTTAACCCTTCGGTCATTCGACTGCGTGATTGGCTGAGTTTTACGGTCTTTAACATTAATTTTTCAAGTTTAAGGTTGTAGTCTTTAAACTCTTCTTCGGTCAGCCTAAATTTGGTCGTAATAAAATAAGCTTGTTTGTTGTCAGCATTAATATATTGCACCGCTTGTTTCAGTGCATCGATGACTTGATTCTTGAAGGTCGCGCTAAATCGAGCGTGTTCAGAGAAAGCCGTATTTGAAGGCACAATGACATGGAACTTCAAGTAGAATAACATCGCAATCAGTTTTAGCTGTTCAAGCTTTCTTAGGTAGATATGCAGTGAAGGTTTGTTTAAGTCAAAACGAGCCATTAATTGTTGAGCATTTGCCCCTTCATTAACGATCTCTTGAAAAATAGTAAACAGCGCGGGCTCTTCACAAAAGGCCGCATCTTGTTCATCAGTAAATAGTGAGGTCGAGGCCAATGATTCTTCTGCCTCAGAGAGAATTGCGGATAGAGGGCGTTGAATTAATTCGCATATCTTTTGTAACTTGAGAATGGAAAGCGATTGATGGCCATTAAGAAGCCGTTTGATACTCACTTCAGACATTTCAGTGAACTGTGAAACCTCTTTATAAGAGATACCTGTCTTTTTTAAATGCCGTTTTATAACGCTACAAATTTCTCGGTTGAGCGTATCCATCACTTTATCCTGTTACTTATTTACACCCTCAATGTATCACATAGTGTCACTTTTGTTATTTATTTTGGAATTAGAAGGGACTATTAACGATACTAATTTAGATGGTTAATACTACTTTGAGAGATTACGATGGATTTGGGATTAGATAATATCAATGTTGTTGTTACAGGAGGCTCGAGCGGAATTGGGGCGAAAATAGTGGAAGGGTTTGCCAACGAAGGAGCGAACATTTGGTTTTGTGGTCGTTCTCAACATCGAATCGACAGGTTGTATGAGCTGCTCGGAAACAAGGCGGAACGAGTTGTTGGCAAGGTAGTTGATGCCCATGATCCGGCTCAAATGAAAGCTTGGGTTGCGTCTATTCCTAGCATCGATGTTTTTGTTCCTAACGTGAGTGCACTTTCTGATGAATGGGAAGATGTACTGCAAAAGGACCTTAGTGCAACGCAGTATGCCATTACATTGGTTTTACCCAAATTGCTTGAATCGGATTACGCAGCAATCACCTATATTGGGTCGAAAGCGAGCGGATATACCGCTTGTCACGCTAATGCTTATGGGGCCGGAAAGGCCGCGCTTGCCCATTACATGAAATCTCTGGCTTTGACCTACGTCCGTAAGGTAAGGGTTAATACCGTTTCACCTGGAGATACTTATATTGCTGACGGCCTTTGGGGGAGGTGTAAGCGTGAAGAGCCTGAGATCTTCCAGAAAGTCCTCGAAAGAAACCCAATGGGTCGATTGGCAAACCCTGATGAAGTTGCCAACGTGGTAACCTTTATTTCTAGTCCTGCTGCGAGTTTTGTTTCTGGAGCAAACTGGTACGTAGATGGAGCATCGACCAGCCATGTTCAATACTAGCTGTATTGGTTAGGTTGTTTATGCATAGGTGAGCTTTATTAGGTTAACTTCTAAACAAGTAACTCCGTGGGAAAGCGTAATTCAGTAAGGTTTTATTCAGGCCAATTCGAATTAAATTCTGAAATGATACAAATCTCATATTTAATAACGCTTATTTAGTAACCTCTGTTGAGTCTCGTATCAAATCAAGTGGCTGATTTTATTGGGTATCGGAGAAAAGTCTCAAAAATTATTATTTAGGTCGCTAAAGTTTTAAATTCTTCATATCGCCATTTTAATGAAATATAACTCCATTTGAAGGCTGTTGAGTAGATGGTTTTTAGCTATATATGTGAAATTTTAAGCGAGTTATCTTTCTGATTTGAAAGAATAATTAAATAGTTGAGATAAAAAAGTTGGCGAAAATCAGAAGCTTGGCATACACTTTCCTTGTAAATGACCTTATCTCATTGATTGAATAGGGTAAATGCTTTGGCGCTACTGGCGATGGTAGCAATGTTTAACATAGCTTTGAGGAAAGTTTTATGGCACTCACGAAGGCCGATTTGGCTGAGAACCTGTTTGAGACACTCGGATACAGCAAGCGGGATGCCAAGGAAACGGTTGAAGTGTTTTTCGAAGAAGTTCGTAAAGCACTCGAAAATGGCGAACAGGTAAAACTGTCTGGTTTTGGTAATTTTGATCTTCGCGAGAAAAACGAGCGACCTGGTCGTAACCCGAAAACTGGTGAAGACATTCCAATTTCTGCTCGACGTGTTGTTACTTTTAGACCGGGACAAAAACTAAAGGCCCGTGTCGAGAATATTAAAATCGAGAAGTAGCCAAGCAATAGACCACGCCTAGCGTGGTCTTTTTGTATCTGGCTCATTTTAACCTCTAGTAATCGTCTCACTTCAAACATCTCTTTGGTACAAGAATAATACCGTTTCCTATGCGCGTATCTTAAGTCTATTAGATCCTGTCGTTTCGACACATCTTGTTCTCTCCCTGAACTTCTCTCTTATACTTTGCTTTTTGTCTGACCCCTTTTCAGGTTAATCCTCATCATTTCAGCGTTACATACCTTTTTCTAAGCCGTACTTCTTTTATTAAATCTCACACTAACGTTGTCTTTGTTGCCTCACTCATAGCTGGGCCGGCGATCGTTTAGTTTTAATAAACGAAGGTTAAATATGTTTGAATTTAAATAAACAAATCAATTTGATTTAATGCGCGACATTAACAATCACTTAACCTATTTAACCGTTCAAATACTAAGGATAAACCTTGCGACAAGCCTTTCTAGCTTTGATATTGCTCCTTATGCCTGTGGCAGTCACAGCAGCGGAGTATCAGCAAATAGCGAATATGTGTGTTGCCTGTCACGGTAGCGGCGAAGATACATCATATCCTTCGATTCCCAATTTGAAATGGCAAAACAAGGTTTACCTTACAGAACAGTTGTCGAACTTTAAGAGTGGTAAACGCAAAGACAAAACCATGTCTAAAGTAGCTCAACTTTTGTCTGAAGATGATATCGAGAAACTAGCCAACTACTTTTACACACTGAATCAAAAAGGGTCACCTCAATGAGTTTAGACAGAAGACAATTTCTTAAAGCTGCGCTTTCCGCTACTGCCGTTTCTGCATTGCCGGTTTCTTGGGTATTTGCGGCTAATCGACCTGAAGATTTGGCTGCACTCGATATCAACGCGTTAACGTGGGCAAAAGCCGAAGATCTTCCTGATTACTACACTGTTTTGAATACCAACCCTCTGAATGCCTACCCACCAGAAAGTATGCTTGCTCCAGCAGTCACACCAGCAGAGGTCCCTTTTGTTCGATGGAATGGCTTGATGCCAGATTTTGAAGAAATGGATCCTGAGACTTGGACTTTTGAAGTGAAAGGCGAGTCAGTGAAAGAAAGTAAAACTTACACGCTTGCAGAACTTAAATCCAAGTTTAAACACCATACTCAGAGCTTGGTGTTGGAGTGTGGTGGTAACAGTCGCAATAACTTCTATCCAAGTACCAAGGGGAACCAATGGAGTAACGCAGGCGTTTATTGTTCGCAATGGACCGGTGTCTTGCTCAGTGATGTTCTTAAAGATTGTGGCATTAAAGACGATGCGGTTTACGTAGGAAATCACGGCTTTGATAAACACTTAAGTGGTAAAGGCGAAGCCATCTCTCGCGGTGTACCTATTGCGGCTGCAATGAATGATAACGCATTGATTGCATGGGAAATGAATGGAGAGCCTATTCCATACCTTCATGGCTTCCCACTTCGAACCGTGTTTGGTGGGCGTCCAGCCTCGGTCTCTCAGAAGTGCACCACAGGCATTAGTATTCGTAACAAAATTCATGACGGCCATAAGATGGCAGCACCTGCTTATCAAGTGCCAAAACATCCGATAGCACCAGGCGAAAAAGTCGATAACAAAGATTTCCGAATCATTGAAGAGATGATCGTTAAATCGTTAATTACTTCACCAAAGAGCGGAACTGAGTTTTCGCTTGGTAAAAAAGTCACGGTCAGCGGTCATGCTTGGGCTGGGCTAAGAACCGTTGAGAAGCTGCAAGTGAGTTACGACTACGGTACTACTTGGCACGATGCGAAGCTTAATAGACCCGTCAATAAAGGCGCATGGCAGCAATGGGAGGCCGATCTCGAACTTCCAATGACGGGCTATTACGAGATTTGGGCAAAAGCGACTGACAGCGAAGGCGACAGTCAGCCCGTTGTGCAACCGCAATGGAATCCGAAAGGCTATTTGTTCAATGGTTGTCACCGTATTGCAGTCCGAGTGTCGTGATGAAGCAAATTAACGATAAGCCTCTTTGTGGTAACCCTACGTACACCAACTCTGCTCACGCTAGGTTTACAGATGTAAGCAAGCGTTCTTACCGGAAAGGCATAGTGAGAGCGGCATTGGTGTGTAGCCTGTTAACCTCGATGCTCGTACATGCCGATGAGATTCCAGAAAATCCAAAAGAGTATTACGGTGTAGACAAGACATCTGGGCTAATTATGGCTCCAGGCTGGGAAGTGGTGAATGGCCAGTGTAATGCGTGTCACACCAGCCTAATCGTGGCTCAAAACAGCGGCACTAGAGAGCAGTGGCGAGAAACGATTCAATGGATGGTTGATACTCAAGGCTTGTGGGACTTGTCTGATACATGGGATCCAGTACTGGATTACCTGAGCACTTACTACCAAGACAAAGGCATCGACATGAACAAGTATCGTCGTAAGCCTATTGATAGTGCCTTGATGCCACCAATGCCGGGAGCGCATAAATGACGACAAACTCAATGACGTTCGTGTCTATATTTCTGGCGCCTGCGATTGCCGTTCTATTGCTTTCTGCATGCTCTGATGAACATTCCGAATCTGACACTAAGGTAGTGCCCAAAATTGACGTTGAGCTAGAAAAAGCTGAGCCTTATATACCAAGTTTGGTTGCGGGCGAGAAGCTTGCTCAGAACCTTTGCAGCCAGTGCCATGGCGATAAGATCATTCCTTTTGTGCAATCTTACCCAAACATAAAGGGACAAAAGGCGAGTTACATCCGTAAGCAATTACGTGATTTTAAAAGCGATGAACGACAAGACTTATACATGCAGTCGGTAGTGAAATCTTTGTCAGATAGAGACTTACAAGACGCGGCTGCGTTTTACAACACGTTAAGACCCTTGGATTTGTATAACCGCTCTAAAGAGTATTATCACCAATAGTTTGGAATGGAAAGGTTGTGACAGATAAGTGAGCGATTTACTTATCAAACAAGAATTAAAAAGGGCTGCGAGTGCAGCCCTTTTGGTGTCTATCGATATTATGCGGTTTGCGTTATGCCGCTTTAATGTGCGTTGTAATGTATGGCTGCCATGCTTGTTGGTAAAGCTCTAGAGATTGGCGTCTTAGGCTGTTGATTTGTGCCGCTTCGATGTCATTAATCGGACGTTTTTCTGCAATCGCGTGACGCTCAATGCCTTGGATGATTTCGTAAAGCTCGTGCTCAGGACCACTTTTCACATCAGCGATGGCTCTCAAATGAAGCTGAACTTCCGCAATAACATTAGTTTTAGGTAAACGAACCAAAAGGTTCAGATCACGGTAGCCAGAATCAGCGGGTGATTTGAATTTGTTTTTCACTTTTACCACATCCGCTTCGCGGCTTAGGGCTTCGTAAACTTCGACCAAGCTTTCCACATCGTTAGCGATGATGGTTGCACGGGCTAAGTCGGTAATTCTTGATACATCGCCATCTAACTCAAGGTCAATTTTCTCTTCTGCTCGTGCTTGAGATTTAACGCCAGCGAAGAGTGCGTCTGAGTTAGTCAGTAGGGCAGTACTTTTACAGATGGTTTCTAGTTCAGCCTGTGCTTGGTGAGCTTTGCTGTACAGAATATCGAAGTCGGTATAAGGCTGAGTCGGACGTGAGTCGAATGCTTTGATGCCGTATAAGCCGCTTAGGCTATGGCGGAATACGTTTGATGAAACTTGGTTTTGCGCAGGAGTGCGCGATTGATCAGTTGAACTTGTTGAAACAGGTGCTGCTGCGAATGCAGGCGCTCGGCTCAATACTAGAAGCATTAGGGCCGTCGTACGGAGAAATACACTCATTCAAACTCCAAAATACAAGGTTACAAAAACGGGTAAATCAAAAGGGGTAACCAGTAACGCATAAGAGTAAAAACAGCTTAACTACACTAACCAATATCGCTATATATTAGATGGGGTTAGTTAAGACCGAAACCAACTCTAACGTTTAATATTGCTTTAAAATGTGAAGATATAGACAAATCATTTAAGCGTTTGTTCCCAAATTTTGAGAACTTTGAACCTCGGCAATCTTCTTTGTTAACTCGCGTCGTTTTCAAGTTTGAATCAAGCGAAGGTTGCTCTTACTTCTCTATACTGTACCCTTGCATTATGACTGTTTAACATGAACGTAAGATGAATAATCCTGAATTTTGGCACAATAAATGGGCAGCCAATCAAATTGGTTTCCACCTTGAAGATGTAAATCCACTTCTTATCGAGTTTTGGAAAAAGACTAACCCTAGTTACGACAAGAGTGTCTTCGTGCCTCTGTGTGGCAAGAGTGAAGATTTGATTTGGTTAGCGACCAAGCATGAAGAGGTTCAAGGTGTCGAGTTAAGTCAAATTGCGGTTCGCGCATTTTTTGCAGAGCACCTTTACACGCCGACAGTGACTCAAATCAGTGGTCAACATGAGCTTTATCAATTCGATGAGTTGAGTGTTTACACCGGTGACTACTTCACTGCGCCCATTCAACCAGTCGACATCATTTATGATCGTGCTTCTTTGGTGGCGTTGCCTGCTGAAATTCGCGTGCAATATGTGGAACGTTTGAAGCAACTGTTAAAGCCAGGCGGCAAGATTTTATTGGTGACATTGGACTACGATCAAAGCGAGATGGCAGGGCCTCCGTTTAGCGTGCCTAAGCTAGAGATCGATCAGTTGTTTGCTGGTTATAAGATCACTTTGTTGAATCAAGATATCGCAGACGATGAACACCCTAAGATTGCGAAGAAAGGCTTGTCACGATTCAGTGAAGAAGTGTATTTGATTGAGTCAGAAGCTTAAGCGCAGTGAGCTTTCAAGCGAAAAGACGGCTTCAATAAAAAAGATAACACCAACAAAAAGACGGGCTCAATGGCCCGTCTTTTTTATTGTTCAGATTTGAACTCTTGATTGTTCAGAATTGAATAGCTGGTTAGTAAATCACTTTTACTTTTGCGGCGCTTTCTATGGCGTCTTCTATTGCTGTTTCTGTGCTGTTGCGGCGAGTAAGCGCCACACCAAGACGACGGCGACCATCAATATCAGGCTTACCAAACAGACGAACTTGCGTTTGTGGTGCATCTAGCGCTTCTTCAAGGCCTTCAAAACGGATGTTCGTCGATGTGCCTTGACCTAAGATAACCGCTGATGCGCATGGGCCATACTGAGTAATTGATTTGATTGGCATACCCGTAAATGCACGAACGTGTAGTGCGAATTCCGACGAGTCTTGAGACATCAAAGTAACCAAGCCTGTATCGTGTGGGCGAGGGGAGACTTCATTGAAGATTACGTGATCGCCTTTAACGAACAACTCAACACCGAAGATACCGTGACCACCTAACGCGTTAACCACTTGCTCTGCCGTGTATTGCGCCGCTTTAAGTGCGTTGTCTGACATGACTTGTGGCTGCCATGATTCGCGGTAATCACCATCTTCTTGACGGTGACCGATTGGTGCACAGAAATGAACGCCGTCGACTGCGCGAACGGTCAGTAGCGTGATTTCGTAATCAAAGTCGATGAAACCTTCAACGATCACACGGCCCGCGCCAGTACGACCACCTTCTTGTGCGTAGTCCCAAGATTTTTGGATATCTTCTTGTGTTTTGATAACACTTTGACCTTTACCTGATGAACTCATTACTGGTTTCACAACACAAGGCATACCTACGAATTCAACAGCGGATGAGAAATCTTCGAAGGTGTCTGCGAAGCGGTAAGGGGACGTGCTCAGTTTCAACTCTTCTGCCGCTAGACGACGGATACCTTCGCGGTTCATGGTTAGCTTGGTTGCATTCGCAGTTGGAACGACATTCAAACCTTGTGCTTCTAGCTCAACTAACTTGCTGGTGGCAATAGCTTCGATTTCAGGAACCACGTAATCAGGTTTTTCTCGTTCGATGATAGCTTGAAGTGCATCACTATCTAACATGTCTAGTACATGGCTACGATGTGCGACTTGCATCGCTGGTGCGTCTGCATAGCGGTCACATGCAATAACTTCTAAACCTAAACGTTGGCACTCAATAGCAACTTCTTTACCCAGTTCACCTGAACCTAATAGAAGTACACGAGTAGCATTTTCACGAGTAGCGGTACCAAACATAGAAATTCCTTCCGATCTTTTGAACGATTGATTGAAAACGGGGTGATCATACTTATTTGAAGAATAAAAGCAAACGTTTGCGTGGCTTGTGGCGTGAATTAGAAGCATAAAAAAAGCAGCCCTGTAAAATAGGGCTGCTTATTTAAAATATTGTTAACTACATGTACTTAAATTGCTAAGTAAGTCACTGGAATGTCGGGGTTAATCGCTTCCAACGTCGATTGAGTATCCGCTAAGTGGCTAATGCTGCCATCCGCGATTTCAACCAAGGCTGCGTTTTCAATCTGTTCGAAATCGAAGCCAGCCAATTTCAGTTGCACAAGTGCGACTTGTAGTGGCGGTAGGCTAGGGTTGAATGCTGCGTTTTCTGCGTATGCACCCGTAAAGATTTCGCCAGCTGTTAGCTGTAGTGAAACGCCGCTTAGATTTTTAGTATATGGCGCATGGCTACGGTTTAATGCTGCTAGTGCGCTTACCACTACAGGGCTGGTTTCTTCTGAAGTGTACTGGTGATCCAGCTTAGTCATTAGGCCTGTAGTAATACCCAAATCAGCAGGGCCGAAAGAGTCAGGCAGGTATTCTTGCAGTGACATTTCATCACGCTGTGGTAATTGAACTTTAAGTTCTTTTGCCGTCGTCAGTTCGTTCATGAATTGGCGACAGTGACCACAAGGGCTGAAGTTGATCGTGATATCAGAAAGGCCTTCTTCACCCTTCATCCACGCATGGCTGATGGCCGATTGTTCAGCATGAACCGTTTGACCAAGTTGCGCACCGGCAATTTCCAAGTTTGCACCGAAGTACAAGCGACCAGATAGGCCACGCACGATAGAACCAACATAGAATTCAGAAAGCGGCGCATAAGAGTATGCTGCTGCGATTGGTAGTAAAGCTAGGCGAGCTTCTTTATCAGAAAGGCCGCTTGCATCCAACAAGCATTGAAACTGCTCTTTAGAGATAGTGGCGTCAAAGTTGTCTGCTAATACGATGTCACTCAAAAGCGCTTTCATTGATGTTGGAGCACTTTCCAGCGCCAGGGTAATACGACTGTTCATGTTGAATCCTTAATTGACCTTAGGCTTTAATTCTATGCAATGCTCAGGATTTTTCTGTGACAATGATCACCATTGCATTGTTGTTGTTACATTGGTTTGCATAATTAGAGTGAGGTCACAGATGAAATCGATTGCAACGACAAAAACTACCATTGATATCGCACTTATTGCTTGAAATTGAGTTTGGTTTGTCACGTATTGATGAATAAATGAGAGAAAAAAGCCCAAGCCATCACTGAAATAATCAGGTTATGCTTGGGCTTATTGATATCTGTAACGCTTAAAAGTCGCGAACCAGTGAGTCTAGCGATTTACCCACTTATCTATTAGAGCGCGTATAAACCGCAATCAAAGTGGTTAAGAATAGAACCAAACTACAAGCGAAAATATACTCGGTGCGATAATCGAGGTAATGACGCCACAGAGAACAAGCGCTAGAGAACTGAATGCCGCATCTTCTTGGTTCTTTTCAGCACATGTCGCAGTGCCTAATGCGTGAGATACCGTGCCCATGGTTAACCCTCTGGCGATTGGGCTCTTAATACCAATCAGGTTATAGATTGGGTAAGCAAAAATTGCCCCAAACAGACCAACAATCAAAACCAGAATCGCAGCAATAGCCGCTTCACCACCTAAATGGCTTGAGACTTCCATTGCGATAGGTGTAGTGACCGATTTGCCCAGTAGGCTGGCAATTAGGCTCAGGTCTGCTTTAAAGGCGACCGCAATCAATGCTGTTGTTGTCATCGACATCACACTGCCCAGCGTGCAAGCAAAGGTGATGATGCGCCAGTTCGCTCGAATTTGAGGTAACTGTTCATATAGCGGATAAGCAAGCGCTACAACTGCAGGCTGAAGCATGTAAGTAATCCAAGTGTTGTCTGCGTAGTAGGTCTCGAAAGGGACCTTGAAGAACAACAGAATAGGAATAATGATGCCAATGCTGATCAGTAAAGGGTTGCACAGCGGTGAGTTCACTTTCTGGCTTACCCAGCGAGCAAACAGGAACACTACAATAGTGAGTAGAATCCACATGATTATTTACCTCTCGGAAGCAAGCGGTCTAAGAACCATGATAGAGACACCAATACGATCAGCGTTCCGCCAACTGCACTTGCCATGATTGGCAAAGCATTGGCGATAAGCATGTCGAAGTGATCCATTAATCCAACACTGATTGGGACGAACAATAAGATCATCAAACGAATAATCAGACTGGCACCGGGCTGTACCCAATGTGAAGGGACGATACCTATCACCATGGCAGTAAATAGGATCAACATGCCAAAGATACTGCCTGGGATAGAGGTCTCTAGATATTGTTGTAACGCGTTGCCTGCAGTGAGAGCACCTATGATTAAGGTGAAGGAGATTAAGCAGTAAACGAGTTTGATCAATCTTTCTTTCAAAGTGTCACATCTCTTGATAATGAATTAACTAGCTAACTTTTCTACGTACTGATAAACCGCTTTCAAGATAGCCATTTTCTTCTCGTCGCTTTCATGTTCATGCGCGAGGTTTTCAAGGTTTAGCATGTAATCTTCTAAACGGCTCTCATAATACTCACGACAGTGATTAGCCCACTTAAGTTGTTCAGCTTCGTCTAGCGTCCATGGGAAATGGCGAGCGCGGTAACGGAACAACAAAGGCTTAATGCGTTCGTCACCAAAAGAAATGTCTAATGCTGCCAAGTTATTTGGGTCAGTTTCGCGAATGATGTTCATCGCGGTCTTGTCGGCTGGTGAAAAGAAGCCGTCGTAAAGGTGTGTGTCTACGTCATTGCTTTTCTCGTATTCACGCTCTTGTGAATATAAACCGATCAGTTTTTCACGGATCTCTGGATGTTCACGTAATAGGGCTAGATTCTTCAAACACTGTTGACGGTCGATGCCGATCGTTTCAGCATTTTCAGCAGTGAGCGTTTTTGCTGGCGCGAGAATAGGGCACTTGTTGAGTTGTACCAGTTTGATTGGTACTGGCAGTTCGTCTTCAGCAAGTTCACTACGCTTGGTATAAAGTCTTTCTCTTAGTTCATCCGTATCCATTTTCAGTAAAGGACTTGGGTCTTTCGCTAGGTCGACCACAATAACTGCGTTTTGGTTAGTCGGATGCCATGCCATAGGCACCACCCAGCTTGTGTAATTACAATCACGACCGAACATGCCAGAAACGTGCATTAAAGGCGTCATGTTTACGATATCGACTAACTCATTCAACTTACGCTTGTGGCGCATGTTGTAGAGGTAATCAAACATCTTAGGTTGCGCGGCTTTTAGCTTCTTCGCTAATTCGATTGTCGCAATCACATCAGCCATCGCATCGTGCGCGTTTTCGTGTTCAATACCGTTTGCCACCGATAGATGTTCCAGTTTGAAACTTGGAAAACCTTCATCGGTCGTTGGCCAGTTAATACCTTCTGGGCGCAGTGCATGAACCGCACGCATCACGTCCAGTAAATCCCAACGTGAATTGCCGTTCTGCCAGCTCCACGCATATGGGTCGATAAAGTTACGGTAACAGGTATATCGCGTTACTTCGTCATCGAATCGAATGCTGTTATAGCCAAGGCTCGTCGTATTTGGCTTAGCAAGCTCGGCATGAATCTTAGCGATAAACTCAGGCTCAGGCAGGCCTTGAGACATGGCTTTTTGAGGTGTAATACGGGTTATTAATGCGGCTTCAGGTCCAGGCAGATAATCAGCAGGAGGTTGGCAGTAGATAACCAAAGGCTCTCCGATAATATTGAAATCTTGGTCGGTACGAACACCGGCGAACTGACTCGGGCGATCTTTCGCTGGGCTAACGCCCCATGTTTCGTAATCGAAAAAGAAGTAGGTCGACTGATTATCTGAACTCATTGAATTTCCTGAACAGCAAACGGGAGCCGTTTACTGTGGCTGAAGGTTAGTTTTGTTCAGTATCTGATAGTATGCGGTACGCGTGCAACCCAGATCACAAATAAATTGCCGTAAAACGGTGCTTTACTATTCAATCGAGTCGATAGGTGTGCTTTTAAATCCATTTGTGACTGTTTCTTAGTAATGATTCTGACTGTCTGCCTCTTTCGAGAGCCTTACTTGTTGGTCTTTCTGAATTGGGCTTAAAGGTACCGCGAACGATCTTGTTTACGGTTTGCTTTAGCGGAAGTGGTTAGAGGCACCCTGATTATCTCTGTACTGATGTTTCAATTGTTGAATCTACCCGTCTAGCGCTCTACCCAGAAACAGGGCGGGATCGCACTTTGTTAACAAATATGATCTAATATTGCCAAACCCATAAT